>NZ_JBYSXB010000026.1:0-74662 GCF_058781765.1 Arthrobacter sp. FW306-1B-G06A
CCTCCGGAAACCGGAGGGGCCGCCACGATGGCGCTGGGAAGCCGGCGGTTTAGTAGAAGTGCACCGTGTCCACAAGGTGGGGGAGTTCCCCGCCGTCGAGGAACGTACGCAGGTTGCTGGCGAAGCGTTCGGCGATGAGGCGGTTCTCCGCGGCACTGAGTGCCGAGGTGTGCGGCGAGACCATGACCTTCGGGTGGTTCCACAGCGGGCTGTCCTGGGGGAGTGGCTCGACCGCGAAAACGTCCAGGCAGGCGTAGGACACTTGGCCGGTGTCCAAGGCTTCGAGGAGCGCGTCTTCGTCAACCACGGTTCCGCGGCCAACGTTGACAAAGACCGCGCCGGGCTTCATTGCCGAGAAGACCTCGTGGTTGAAGAGTTTCTCCGTGTAGGGAGTGCCCGGGAGGGTGTTGACCACGGCGTCGGCCGTGGCAAGGAGTCCGGCCAAGCCATCGTTGTCCGCAACCTCGTCGATTCCTTCGATCGCTTCGACGTTCCGCTTGGTTCCGCTCACCTTCATTCCAAGGGCGCGGGCGATGCGGGCGGTCTCGAGGCCGATTTCGCCGAGACCCGTGATGACCAGCTTGGAGCCGTTCACAAGTTTGGTGGGGGTGCGCAGCTCGGGCCAGACCTTGGCTGCCTGGTCCTGTGCAAGTTCCCCGCTGCGCTTGAAGCCGTTGAGGATGCCCAAGGCTGCGAACTCGGCCAGCGGAAGGGCGTGGACGCCTGCCGACGTGGTGACCTTGAACTTCTGCAGGGTCTCGCTGTCAAGCCCCGAGGCCTTCACGGCGCCACCGGCACCTGCGGCCATGGCGTGGATCCACTGCAGGTGCGGGTTGCTCTGTGCGATGCGGGCCAGGCCGGCCGGATTCTCGTTGGGGAAGCCGTACAGGATCTGGGCCTTGTTCAACATGGACCAGTAGCGTTCCTCTTGTTCGGGAGTCCGCTTGAAGTCCGGATCGCCCGAGTGGTCGGCAGGGAAGCGTTCCGGAGGAAGAAGCTCGGGTTCGTAGAGCACCGTGATGCTCGGATCTACTGCGCGGATACGCTCCACATGCTCGGCTTCGAGCGGGACTGCGATCGCGATGGTGAGTTCATCAGTCGTCATGGTGTTCATCATACTGAATTGAGGCTAGGATATTGAACAGTTTTTGAAAGATGAACCACAAAGAAGTGAGGTGTATGCGAAAGATGACCGCCAAGACCGCAGGTTTTGTGGGACTCGGGCTGATGGGCTTCCCCATGGCAGCCAATCTGCTCGGCAACGGCTGGGAAGTGACTGCGTGGAACCGTTCCGCCGAAACGCTCGCCGAGTTGGAGAAGCTCGGCGGAAATCGTTCGGAGTCGGTTGCCGGACTCCGGGACCAGCCCGTCATCATTTTCATGCTTCCGGATCTCTCCTACATCCTGGATGCCGCCGCGCCGTTGCTCGAGTCCTGGCGCTCGGACGCGCCGCTTCCGGGGACCACGATCATCATCATGAGCAGCGTGTCTCCGGCCGCCGTGCAGGAATTCGGCCGGACGGTCCATAGCGCAAGCGGCGGGAACGCCGTCGTCGTCGATGCACCGGTCAGCGGGGGCACCAAAGGTGCGCAGGACGGCACGCTGGCCATCATGGTGGGAGCCGGCGAAGAAGACTTCCAGCGATCGCTTCCCGTGCTCCAATCCATGGGGACCACGGTCCGCCGCATGGGCAACTTGGGTGCCGGATCGCTGGCAAAGGCATGCAACCAACTGATTGTCGGGACTACGACGGCGGCCCTCGCGGAAGCCGCTGAACTCGCCGAGCGCTCGGGCATGGATGCTTCTGCCCTTTTCGATGTCCTGGCCGGCGGATTAGCCGGAAGCCGGGTCCTGGAGATTGTCGGCCCGCGCCTGGCAGCCAAGGATTACGCGCCCACCGGTCCCGCGAAGTTCATGCACAAGGACCTCAGGTTCGTGCTCGAAAGCGCCGAAGCGGCCGGTGCCGCTGTCCCGATGGCGGCTGCCGGCGTCGAACTCTACCGCGAACTGATTGATCAGGGCCTTGGCGACCAGGACCTCGCAGTTGTCCGCCAGGCCATCGCCAACCTCAGCGACTCTTCCGTCAGCCCTTTGAACTACGTAAGGAAACAACCATGAGTGGACTCTTTGATCTCACCGGGCGCGTTGCGCTCGTGACCGGATCCAGCCGCGGCATCGGCAACGCGCTGGCCCGCGGATTGGCCGACGCCGGTGCCACCGTTGTCCTCAACGGCATCAACACGGAACGGCTCAAGGACGCCGAAGCCGCCATGGCGGCGGATTTTGGGCCCGGCCGGATCCACAGTTGTGCGTTCGACGTCACCAGCGATACCGAAGCGGCCCGGGGCATCGCCTGGGTCGAGGAGAACGTCGGCCCCCTCGATATCCTCGTCAACAACGCGGGAATCCAGCACCGCGTCCCCATGCTGGACCTGGACGTGAAGGACTGGGAGCGGGTCATCACCACCGACCTGACGAGCGCCTTCCTCGTAGGGCGCGAAGCCGCCCGTCACATGATCCCGCGGGGCCGCGGCAAGATCATCAACATCTGCTCCGTGCAGACTGACCTGGCACGCCCCACGATCGCCCCCTATGTCGCCGCGAAGGGCGGGCTGCGCAACCTGACGCGCGCCATGACCGCCGAGTGGGCGGCCTCCGGCCTTCAGATCAACGGCATTGCTCCGGGTTACATCCACACCGAGATGACGCAGAACCTCGTGGACGATCCCGACTTCAACTCCTGGATCCTGGGCCGGACGCCGGCCCACCGGTGGGGCACCGTGGCGGATCTCGCCGGTCCGGCAGTCTGGCTTGCCTCCGAGGCGTCGAACTTCGTCAACGGCCAGACGATCTTCGTCGACGGCGGAATGACGGTGGTCGTCTAATGAGTGGTTTCCAGCTTCCGCAGTCTTCACCCGCCGTCGTGGCGCACGCGGCCGGCGACCTTCGCATCGAGGACATAGCCCTCGTTGTTCCCGCCCCGGACCAGGCCGTTGTCGAGATCGCCTACGGTGGCATCTGTGGCTCGGACCTGCACTACTGGCTCCATGGCGCGGCGGGGGAATCGATCCTCAAGGCTCCGATGGTGCTCGGTCACGAAATCGTCGGGACCGTTGTCCAGCAGGCCGCGGACGGCAGCGGCCCGGCAGCCGGAACGCCCGTCGCCGTCCACCCCGCGACGCCGGCCCCGGGTGCCGCTAAGTATCCGGAAGACCGGCCCAACCTCTCCCCGGGCTGCACCTACCTCGGGAGCGCCGCGCGGTACCCGCACACGGACGGCGCCTTCAGCCGCTACGCCACCCTGCCGTCCCGCATGCTCCGGGCCCTCCCGGCCACGCTGGACTTGCGCACGGCGGCGCTTGTGGAACCGGCCAGTGTCGCCTGGCACGCCGTCGCCCGCGCAGGGGACGTTGCCGGGAAGACGGCGCTGGTGATCGGAAGCGGTCCGATCGGCGCGCTGGCAGTTGCCGTCCTCAAGCGCGCGGGGGCAGCCCGGATCGTGGCCGTCGACATGCACGACAAACCTCTTGAGATCGCGCGCGCAGTGGGCGCCGACGAGGTCCTCAAGGGTGACGACGCCGAGGCGATCGCCGCGGTGGAAGCCGACGTCGTCATCGAGTCTTCCGGCAGCCACTTCGGACTGGCATCGGCCATCAAGGGCGCAGTCCGCGGCGGGAAAGTGGTTATGGTCGGGTTGCTGCCCTCCGGACCGCAGCCGGTCTTCATTTCGCTGGCCATCACCCGCGAGCTCGAACTGCTGGGCTCATTCCGTTTCAACAACGAGATCGACGAGGTCATTGCCGCCCTTGCGGACGGTTCGCTCTACGTGGACCCGGTGGTGACGCACGAATTCACGCTGGACCGTGGATTGGAGGCCTTCGAGGTGGCCAAGAACTCGGCCGAATCGGGGAAGGTCCTGCTGAACTTCCAGCCTGTGGCATAGGCTCTCAGCCGATGAGTCGGGCGGCGCGGGCGTTCAGCCGTCAGCGCCGCTCGACTGGAACAAATACCCGTGGCTGGCCTTCCCAGTCTGGTGACAGGTCCGCGATGGTCTCCCGCATGATGTTGGAGGCGGCCTCGCGGGCCTTGTCGCCGTCTCGGTCCCGGATGCCTTGGGCTACATCCAGGTGCCATTGCAGGGCCGCTTCCTTCGGATGTTCCGGCATGAGGCCGTGAACGGTCCGGCCGGTGAGTGTCTCTGTGACCTGCCCGATCAGGTTCGCGAACATTTCATTGCCGGAGCCGGAGAGCACCAGGGCATGAAAGCGGATGTCGAGGTCCAGGAACGTGGGCATGTCGCCCGCGCGGCCTGCTTCGCGCATCGCCAGGGAGATGTCCACCAGTTCGCTGCGCAGGGACTCCGGTGCGTTTTCCGCGGCCAGTTCCGCCGCTACGGGCTCGACGGCGGAGCGGAGTTCGGCGAGGGAGCGCAACTGGGCGCCGCGGCCTTCTCCGGCCAGCCGCCAACGGATGACCAGCGGATCGAAGGGATTCCAGCGGTGCGCGGGGAGGACCCGGATGCCAACACGCTTGATGGTTTCCACCAGTCCCAAAGACTGCAGCACCCTGACAGCCTCACGCACCACCGACCGCGACACTTTGAGCTCGTCCTCAAGGTGTTCAGCCAACATGACGTGACCGGTAGGGAGCTTACCGCCCACGATCCGGGTACCCAGATGCTCGACAGCGCGGTAGTGGAGACTGGTTGACATAGTCGTAAGCATAGTGGCGTTGATGGTTCCGCCACTGGAAGCCCGAGCGACGGTGAACTCCCCACAGCACGAGCTCGCAACATAGACTCTTTTGTGACGCGGACGTTTCCAAAACGTGGGCGCAACTTTCCCAGACGTGGTCCAAATACGTATGGTTTATTCCAGCTACTGCTCTAGAAAGCGTTTCCTCGCTCCTAGCGGGACTCGATGCACAAGAATGAATTGGAGTTTTGATGTCAGCACACATCGGTGTCACCGGCCTCGCGGTGATGGGCGCCAATCTGGCCCGCAACCTGGCCCGCAACGGCTTCACCGTTGCCCTCCACAACCGCTCCGTCGAAAAGACCGACGCCCTGCTGGCCAAGCATGGCACGGACGGCGACTTCATCCGCACGGAAACCCTCCAGGAACTCGTGGACTCCCTCGAGAAGCCCCGCCGCGTCCTGATCATGGTGAAGGCCGGCAAGCCGGTTGACGCCGTCATCGACCAACTCGTTCCCTTGCTCGAGCCCGGCGATATCGTGATCGACGCCGGCAACTCGCACTACGAGGACACCCGCCGCCGCGAATCCGCGCTGGCCGAGAAGGACCTGCACTTCGTGGGCGTCGGTGTTTCCGGCGGCGAAGAGGGCGCCCTGAACGGCCCCTCCATCATGCCCGGTGGTTCGAAGGAGTCCTACGACGCTTTGGGCCCGCTGCTCGAAAAGATCTCCGCCAAGGTTGACGGCCAGCCCTGCTGCGCCTGGATCGGCACCGACGGCGCCGGCCACTTCGTCAAGATGGTCCACAACGGCATCGAATACGCCGACATGCAGGTTATCGGCGAAGCCTTCGATCTCCTGCGCTCCGGCGCCGGCATCGAGCCGGCCGAGCAGTCCAAGATCTTCGCCGAATGGAACAAGGGCGAACTTGCTTCCTTCCTGATCGAGATCTCCGCAGAGGTCCTCGGGCACGTCGACGCCAAGACGGGCAAGCCGTTCGTCGACGTCGTCGTGGACGCTGCCGGCCAGAAGGGCACCGGCCGCTGGACGGTCATCTCCGCCCTCGAGCTCGGCTCCCCGGTTTCGGGCATCGCCGAGTCCGTCTTCGCGCGTGCCCTCTCTTCCCAGGCAGAACAGCGCAAGCTTGGCCAGGAGCTGCTCGCCGGCGAGGAAATCGCCGTCGAGGTCCCCGAGAACTTCGTCGAGGACGTGCGCCAGGCGCTGTACGCCTCCAAGCTGGTTTCTTACGCCCAGGGCCTGGACATGCTGACCTCCGCCGCAAAGGAATACGGCTGGGACCTCAAGCTCGATGAAATCGCCTCCCTGTGGCGCGGCGGCTGCATCATCCGGGCCGAGCTGCTCAAGGAGATCACCAACGCCTACGCTGCCGTGGAGAAGCCGGCCAACCTGCTGTTCGCTCCGGCCTTCACCAAGGCGATCGCCGGCGCGCTGCCGGCATGGCGCCGCGTGGTGGCAACGGCTGTCCAGCTGGGCATCCCGGTTCCGGTGTTCTCCTCCTCGCTGGCCTACTACGACGGACTTCGCCGCAAGCGCCTCGCTGCAGCAGTCATTCAGGGACAGCGCGACCTCTTCGGAGCGCACACCTACGGCCGCGTTGACGCCGAGGGTACCTTCCACACCCTGTGGGGCGAAGACAAGTCCGAGATCTCGGCAGTCGACACCCACTAGCGATTGGGGCAGGCCCTTTCGTGTCGACTCCAAGCCACGTAGGTAAAGACTGACCGTGCTGCCCCACTCGGTTCATGACAAAGGCCGGCACTTCCG
This sequence comes from Arthrobacter sp. FW306-1B-G06A, assembly GCF_058781765.1. NCBI lineage: Bacteria > Bacillati > Actinomycetota > Actinomycetes > Micrococcales > Micrococcaceae > Arthrobacter > Arthrobacter sp. FW306-1B-G06A. The sequence goes on from NZ_JBYSXB010000026.1 coordinate 6,479, forward strand.
CGTTACTGTGGAGGCGCCGGCCTTTGCCGTAGGCGGGTCGTGCACATTCAACCCCGTCACACGAGGAGCAGTCCATGCCGCAACGCGTCGCATTTGTCACAGGTGCGTCAACCGGAATCGGTTTCGAAGCCGCCGTCGAGCTCGGCAAGGCGGGAATGGTCGTGTACGCCGGCGCTCGGCGGGTCGAAAAGATGGAACCGCTCAAAGCCCACGGAATCAAGGTGTTGTCCCTGGATGTCACCGAGGATGACTCGATGAAGGCCGCCGTGGATCTTGTCCTGGCAGAGCAGGGACGGATCGACGTACTGGTCAACAACGCCGGATACGGGTCCTATGGTTCCTTGGAAGAGGTGCCGCTGGATGAGGGCCGGCGCCAGTTCGAGGTCAACGTCTTCGGCCTCGCCCGGATGTCCCAGCTGGTGATTCCCGTGATGCGTGCTGCGGCTTCCGGCAGGATCATCAATGTGTCCTCGATCGGCGGCAAAATGTATGAACCCCTTGGTGCCTGGTACCACGCAACAAAATTCGCCGTCGAGGGCCTCAGCGACTCCCTGCGCCTTGAACTAAAGCCCCATGGCATCGACGTGGCAATCATTGAGCCCGCGGGCACGGACACGGAATGGGGAACCATCGCGGGGGAGAGCCTGCTGACTGTCTCGGGACACGGACCGTATCGCGGGCAGGCCGGGATCGTGGCGGCTGCTTTGGCGTCGACGTCGGGGACTGCGCTTTCGACCCGCCCGCGTACCGTGGCCCGCGCTATCGTGCACGCGGCAACGTCGGGAAGGCCCAGGACCCGATACCCGGTGGGCAGGGGAGCCTGGACCATTCTGGCCTTGCGGAGGGTGCTTCCCGACCGGGCCTTCGACACCGTTTTCTGGAACGCCTACAAACGTTTTTCCGGCTAGATCCGGTATTCGATGTAGTACTCGGCGGGGTCGACGGCGGGTTTCGTTTCGCTCTTGGCATCACGGTGCCGCCACGTTGCGGGCACACCGGTGATGATCGACTCAGGCGGTGCGTCCTTGACCACGACGGCGTTGGCGCCGATGGCACTGTCCGCGCCGATGGTGATGGGACCAAGGACCTTGGCCCCGGCTCCGATGGTGACGCGGTCTCCGATGGTGGGGTGGCGCTTGACCTTGGCCAAGGAACGGCCACCCAGCGTCACGCCGTGGTAGATCATGACGTCTTCGCCGATCTCGGCCGTCTCACCGATCACCACACCCATGCCATGGTCAATGAAGAACCTGCGGCCGATGGTAGCGCCGGGGTGGATCTCGATCCCGGTCAGGAACCGGGCAAGCTGGGAAATGAGCCGCGCCGGGAAGCGTAGCTCGGGGTTTTGCCACAATTTGTGCGTCAGGCGATGCGCCCAGATGGCATGCAGGCCGGAGTAGGCAAAAAAGTTCTCAAAGGAGCCTCGGGCCGCCGGGTCGTGTGACCGGGCGGCCTCGAGGTCCTCCATAAGTCTTGCGAAGAAGCTCACAAAGACCTTTCTACAGGAAATGAAAGAAAGCGGTTGCGCGGGGTCCGCAATCAGCCGCGAATATCGTCAAAAAGCACCGTGGAGATGTAACGTTCGCCGAAGTCGGGAACGATTGCCACGATGAGCTTGTCCTTGTTCTCCGGACGCTTCGCGAGCTCCAGCGCACCCCAGACAGCCGCGCCGGCCGAGATGCCGCCCAGGATGCCTTCCTTGGTGCCGAGGGCGCGTGCGGTGGCCACGGAGTCCTCAAGGGTTGCGTCGAGGACCTCGTCGTAGACGTTGGTGTCAAGGATTTCCGGAATGAAGTTCGCGCCGAGACCCTGGATCTTGTGCGGGCCCGGGGCGCCGCCGTTCAGGATGGGGGAGTCCTTGGGCTCAACGGCCACGATCTGGATTTCGGGCTTGCGCTCCTTCAGGACCTGTCCGACGCCGGTGATGGTGCCGCCGGTGCCGACGCCGCCGACGAAGATGTCCACTCCGCCTTCGGTGTCCGCCCAGATTTCCTCGGCCGTGGTGGCGCGGTGGATTGCCGGGTTTGCCTCGTTGGCGAACTGCTGGGCCCAGATGGAGTTCTCCGTGTTAGCGACGATCTCCTGTGCCTTCTCGACGGCGCCGCGCATGCCTTCAGAGCCGGGGGTCAGCACAATCTCCGCACCGTAGGCGCGCAGCATGACGCGGCGCTCGGTGGACATGGTTTCCGGCATCGTCAGAATGACCTTGTAACCGCGTGCCGCACCGACCAGGGCCAGCGCGATGCCGGTGTTGCCCGACGTTCCTTCGACGATGGTGCCGCCCGGCTTCAGCGCACCGGACTTCTCGGCGGCGTCGACAATCGCCACGCCGATACGGTCTTTGACGCTGTTGGCGGGGTTGTAGAACTCCAGCTTCACGGCAACCGTGGCGTCCAAGCCTTCGGTGAGCCTGTTCAAGCGGACCAGGGGGGTTCCGCCGATCAGCTGGGTGACGTCGTCGTAGATCCGTGCCATGTAATCATGCCTATTCTCTGAATTCGCTGAAATAGCTACTGCTGAGGTCAGCCTAACGAGCGGTGCTACACGCTGCTACGCGCGGAGCCACGAAGAGTAATATTTCCGGGCCTTGGCGAGCTTCGGGTTGATGATGACCTGGCAATAACCTTGCTCGGGGAACTTGGCGTAGTAGTCCTGGTGGATGGACTCGGCTTCGTAGAATTCCGGCAGCCTGCTCACCTCGGTCACAATCGGCTTGGACCACAGTTCCTGGTTCCGGAGGATGGCTTCCTCGAAGAGGATCTTTTCTTCAGTGGTGGTGTAGAACATCGAGGAACGGTACTGGGTTCCGACGTCGTAGCCCTGGCGGTTGAGCGTGGTGGGATCGTGCAAGGCGAAGAACATGTCGAGGATGATGTCCGCCGGAATGATGTCCTCGTCGAAAGTCACTGCGACGACCTCTGCGTGACCCGTCATTCCGGAGCAGACGTCGTAATAGTCAGGGTTGCGGATGTGCCCGCCCGTGTAGCCGGAAACCACGGAACTGACGCCCTTGGTCTTCTGATAGACAGCGTCGAGGCACCAGAAGCAGCCTCCGCCAAGTACAAAAGTTTTCATGATCTCTTCAATGGCCGGGAGTCCTGGATGATTCCCGCACAACCTTACGGGAGTGTGACGGAGCAGATCCCGCCGGTGGCAACAATCTCAAACAGTCCGATGGCCGCAAGCGCGACTTGGCCGCCGGATGCGCAAGAATGTAATGCATGGAAGCTGTGAACACCGCGGTTGCAGACACGGGATCCGGGGAAGAATCGGAGAACGGTGCAGCCGGGACGCCAGGTACCCCCACGCTTGGTCAGGTCCTCTTGGCAGTGGAGGAGCTCTGGCCGGAATCGCTTGCCGAGGAATGGGACGAGGTAGGACTGGTTGTCGGACGGCCAACCGCTACCGTCACGAAGGTCATGTTCGCCGTGGATCCGACCCTCGCCGCCATTGAAGAGGCCATTGAATGGGGCGCCGAGCTCCTCGTTACGCACCATCCGTTGCTGCTCAAGGGCGTCACCTCCGTTGCTGCCACGAGCGCCAAGGGCCTCGCCGTCCATCGGCTCATTGAGTCCGGTACCGGGCTGCTGACCGTGCACACCAACGGGGACTCCGCCGTCGGTGGCGTTTCCGATGTCCTCGCCGACGCGTTCGGGCTGGACAACGTTGTCCCGCTGGCGCCTGCGGCCCACGGCCTGCCGGAAGAGGGGATCGGCCGGGTCGGCGACTTGCCCGAACTCATGACCCTGGGAGACTTTGCCGCGCGGGTGTTCGAGATCTTGCCTTCGGTGGCCGGCGGCGTGCGGGTCGCCGGGGACAAGGACGGGCTGGTGCGCCGTGTGGCCGTTTGCGGCGGCGCTGGAGACAGCCTCTTCGACGCCGTCAGGGCCAGCCAGGCGGACATCTACGTCACCGCGGATATGCGGCACCACCCGGCGTCCGAGGCGCGCGAAGCTGCCGTTGACGGGAGGCCGTACCTTGTTGACGTATCGCATTTCGCGAGCGAGTGGCTCTGGTTGCCCGCCGCGGCCGAAGCGCTCGGCAACGTGCTCGCGGACCAGGGCCACGACGTCGAGATCCGTGTGGCAACCACCAACAGCGATCCGTGGGACTTCATTCTGACTCCCGGCTAGGCCTGGCGGGCGAGGCAGGGGAGCGCCCTAGGCGATAGAGTCGAGACAACAGGCCCAAGGCCTGGCTGGGGCTGAATACCAACCCTGGCACGATCAAGCGGAGGTAAGCGTGGCCAAGGCAGCACCGGCGGAACAGTTGAAATTGCTCGAACTGCAGGGGTTGGATGCGAAGCTCAAATCCTTGGCGAACCGCCGCCGCACGTTGGAGACAGACCCCCGCATCACTGATCTTCAGGACGCCCTCAGTGTGGCCAACGGTGCGCTCGGAACCGCGAAACTTGCCGTCCACGACGCCGAAACAGAGCTGCGCAGGTCAGAGGCCGACGTCGAGCAAGTGGCGAGCCGCATTGCACGGGACGAAGCCAGGTTGAACAGCGGCACCGGACTTTCCAAGGACCTCGTCGCGCTGCAAAGCGACATCGCATCACTGAACAAGCGCCGTTCGGACCTTGAGGATGTCGAGCTGGAAATCCTCGAACGCCTGGACGGACTCAGGGAGCGCCAAGCGGCGCAACAGCAGATCGTCGATGATATCCAGGGGTCCTTCTCCGGGATCCGTGCCGAGCTGGACGCCGCGATCGCCGAGATTGTTTCCGAAGAGACGGATGTACGCGCCCAGAGGACCGGCTTCGCCGAAGGGCTCGACGCCGGGATGCTGGCCATCTACGAAAAGACCCTTGCCAAGCGCGGTGTGGGGGCCGCCCGGCTTTTCCACGGCAAGTCCGAAGGCTCGGGAATGACGCTCAGCCCCGGCGACCTCGCCGAGGTCAAGGCCGCGGCCGAGGACGAGATCGTGTTCTGCCCCGACTCCGGCTGCATCCTGGTGCGCTCCGCCGAGTGGAACTAACCGCCTGTTCCCCACCCAACTAGCTCGCAGTTAATGTCGTTATGAGGCGTCAAAACGACATCTAGTGCTAGTTAGTTGGGGAGGATGATGCTGAGGGTGTGCGGCTTGCGGGCGGTGCCTTCCGTCAACTCCGCCGTCCAGATTTCCGAGGCTGCCTTGAGGAGTTGTTCGGGCGTCCCTGGCGCCTTTCCTCGGCGGCTCAGCAAGTGACGCGCCAATTCGCCGCGCGTGTGCTTGGCGAAATGGCTGACGACGGTGCGTTTGCCATTGGACTCGGAAAAGACGTTGACGGAGACAGTTTGCGCCGCCGGTGGAGCCCAAGCCGCGGCATATGTGCTGGAGCGGCAATCCACCAGCAGCTCGCCCTCCACCCGCGAGGCGAGGGCCTCGGTGAGCTGCGGCTTCCAGAACGACGCGAGGCGCCCGACGTCGGGCAGTGCCGTTCCCATGGACAGGCGGTAGGCGGGCACGCGGTCGCCGAAGCCGATGGCGCCCCACAGGGCGGACACCACAAGGATCGACTCCACCGCCTTGCGGCGCTGTGCCGGCGTCAGGGTCTTGTAGCCAAGCGCGTCGTAGAGGACACCGGAATACACCTGGTGGGCAGGGGCCGCGGGTTCGGCGTGGAGCCGGGTATTGCGTTCAACGTCGTCCTTCAAGGACGCGCCCACCCCCAATAAGGCGAGGGCGTCCTCGTGCGCGCTGACCAGGCCCAGCGCGTCGAGCACTTTGGCCCGGTAGCTGTTGAGTTCCGGAAAGCTCAGGGACTCCCATTCGACGGCGGAGCCTTTCTCAGCGGGGGTCTTGCCTTCGGAGGGCGGCAGCAGAATCAGCACCAGTCGATATTAGCTGTATTGCCAGTAATACAGGCGCCAGCTGCCTAGCGGTACCTTCCGGCAGTGCCGTCCGGAAATGCGCAGGGCCCGACGCCGGTAGACTGTAGGGCGGATGGGTTGACTAGGCGGCCGCGCGCCACGTGAGTGGCTCGAGGAACGTCCGGGCTCCACAGGGCAGGGTGGTGGGTAACGCCCACTCGGGGTAACCCGCAGGCTAGTGCCACAGAGAACAGACCGCCCGCGTCTGCTTGTGCCAGCACAGGCAGGCAGCAGGTAAGGGTGAAACGGTGGTGTAAGAGACCACCAGCTCCCTGGGTGACCAGGGAGGCTAGGTAAACCCCACCCGGAGCAAGGCCAGACAGGGCACGATCGAGGGCTGCTCGCCCGAGTGTCCGGGTAGGCCGCTGGAGAGCGTCGGCAACGGCGTTCGTAGATGGATGGTCGCCACTCCTTCGCCGGCAACGGCAGGGAGGACAGAACCCGGCGTATCGGTCAACCCATCCCTTCGCCTATGTGAGTGATTTCACGCGTTCCGGCGGCCAAGTCGTCCCGTGCCAGACCTTAGAATGGACAGTGAACGTAGAAGTTCCACCGCCGGTTCTGCGTTCGCAGCCGGCGGTTTTTCTTTGCAGCGTTCAAGGTGTCCGGGCAGACCGAAGTCCCGCCGATGCCAGTGCCGCAGGATTACTCCGGGCGGCCGCCATCTACGTACGAGGACGTATGTAGCTGACCCTAGGAAGGTAGTTCTGTGAGCCAGTCATCAGATTCTTGTCTTGATACGTGGATGGGCCGCGAAGCGCTGGCCGAGGCCATGATTCCGGTGATCGGCCGGCTGTACCGTGAGAACAACGTGGTGACGAGCATCCACGGGCGCAGCTTGATCAACAAGTCGTCGATGAACATCCTGAAAGCCCACCGTTTCGCGCGCCGGATGAGCAAGGACGAACTCCGTCTCGAAGAGACCGCGCCGCTGCTGAACATCCTGGCCGGACTTGACCTCGGGGCTGCTGCGATCGATATCGCCCGCCTGAACGAGAAGTACAAGGCCGAGGCCGCGGGCACGCCCCTGGAAGACTTCCTCCGCGCCGAGCTTGCCGAGGTTGTCGGGCGCCGCGGCGCGGACGACCGGACCAGCACCGACGTCGTGCTTTACGGTTTCGGCCGCATCGGCCGCCTGCTGGCCCGCCTCCTGATCGAAAAGGCCGGCGGCGGCCACGGCCTGCGCCTGCGTGCGATTGTGGTCCGCAAGGGCGCCGAGAACGACCTCGTCAAGCGCGCCAGCCTGCTGCGTCGCGACTCGGTGCACGGTTCCTTCGAGGGCACCATCCGCGTGGACGAGGCCGCCAACACGATCACGGCCAACGGCGTCCAGATCCAGGTCATCTACTCGGACAACCCCTCCACCGTCGACTACACGGCCTACGGCATCAAGGATGCCCTGGTGGTGGACAACACGGGCCGCTGGCGCGACGCCGAAGGCCTCTCCCAGCACCTGCAGAGCAAGGGTGTGGCCCGCGTGCTGCTCACGGCTCCGGGCAAGGGCGAGCTGAAGAACATCGTCCACGGCATCAACCACTCCTCCATCGAGGACTCGGACACGATCGTCACTGCGGCTTCCTGCACCACGAACGCCATCACCCCGGTGCTCAAGGCCCTCAACGACAAGTTCGGCGTCATCCACGGCCACGTGGAAACCGTGCACTCGTTCACGAACGACCAGAACCTGATCGACAACTTCCACAAGGGTGACCGCCGCGGCCGCTCGGCCGCCCTGAACATGGTCATCACCGAAACGGGTGCGGCCAAGGCTGTGGCGAAGGCCCTTCCGGAACTGCAGGGCAAGCTGACCGGCAACGCGATCCGCGTTCCCACCCCGGACGTGTCCATGGCCATCCTGAACCTGAACCTTGAAAAGGGAACCACGAAGGACGAGGTCAACAACTACCTTCGTGAAATGTCCCTGCACTCGGAGCTGCGCAAGCAGATCGACTTCATCGACTCACCCGAGGTCGTCTCCACGGACTTCGTGGGCTCCCGCCGTGCAGGCATCGTGGACGGCCTCGCCACGATCGCCACCGACAAGCACCTCGTGGTCTACGTCTGGTACGACAACGAATTCGGCTACTCCTGCCAGGTGGTCCGCGTCATGGAAGAAATGGCCGGCGTGAACCCGCCGTCGTTCCCGGCACGCGGCGTCGCGGTGAACCTTGAACCCAAGGCAACGTTGGAGCCCGCCGGCGTCTAGCGGCCTAGGCCGAGGCCAGGAAAGACACAGGGTATTCCCGGCTGATGCGCTGGTATCAGCCGGGAAACCTGACCAGAATGGACGCATGGAAAGCGAAAAGATTCTGGAACACGAAACAACCCTGGAACACGCACTGGACGTAGCGCGCGCCAACCTCAAGGAAGCCCAGCGGCTTCTCGACGAAGCCAAGGCCGCACATGCAGCGGGTGACATCTCCGAGGAGCGGGTCATCCAATTGGGGTCGCTTCTCGAGCTGGCCGCCGAAGACCTGAAGCGTGTCACCAGGGAGCAGTAAGCCGCCCCTGCAGCTTGCGCTGTGATTGTTCCGACACTGTGACTTGTCCTCCACACTGTGGATATCAGCGTCGGCGAACAGCGCCTGAACTAGTCTCAAGGGACGTATTCCGGCCCGAAAGGACGCAATCCCTTGAGCACCACTTGGGCCGCCTATCGACGTGCCCGCCGCCACTCCCGGCAGGCCTGGGTACTGGTGATTCTCATCATCGCGGGTGGGCTTGCCGGCGTCGGGTGGTTCTTCACCGACGGCCAGTTCTCAGTGGGACAGGGCCCGGTCAACGGGCCAACGGAAGCTCCAGTCTTCGACCCGGAGTGGATGAAGCCGGTGGAATCGGTTCAGCCGGTGCCCCTCGGTTTGGCGGCTGATGCCCTGGAGGCACTTCCCGTGAAGGGGCGCGCCGCCAAGGACAACTACGACCGCAATGAATTCGGCCAGGCGTGGCTCGACGTCGACCGGAACGGCTGCGATACCAGGAACGACATCCTGAGGCGGGATCTTACGGCAGCGGAGTTCACGGCAGGCTCGAAATGCAGGATCGCGTCCGGGGAACTGCGTGAGCCGTACATCGGCGAAGACATCCATTTCCGCAGGGGCTCCGAAACCAGCTCAGCCGTACAGATCGACCATGTGGTGGCTCTCGGGGACGCCTGGCAGAAGGGGGCCCAGCAGCTCCCCGCCAAACAGCGCCAAAGCCTCGCCAATGACCCCCTCAACCTGATTGCCGTCGACGGGCCCGCCAACGTCAAGAAAGGCGCGAGCGACGCCGCAAGCTGGCTCCCTGCCAACAAGGGCTTTCGCTGCCATTACGTAGCCCGGCAGGTTTCCGTCAAAGCCGCCTACCGGCTCTGGGTCACCCAGGCGGAGAAGGACGCCATGAAGCGCGTCCTGGACTCGTGCCCCGGCCAGCGGACCATCAGGGCGACGTAGCCAACTGAGGCCGCGAGGTGGCCGCTTCAGGCCGGGGTGCTCCGTGCTGCGGGAAGCACCAGGTGGCCGTGTCCAAGTTGCCAGACCCCGCCGTCGTCGATCCTCTCCAGCACCACCCGCTGAAGCGAGGTCTCGCGGGGGAGCCGATCGAGGTTTTCCATGCCGCGCTGCCGGAAAGTGAAATAGACAGCGTCGCCCGGAGCGTCTGAGCAGCGGTCCAGGGTGAATCGGCGGGCAAAAGCGGCGATGTTGCTGTGCGGTAGTTTCCGGGCCAGGTAGGGGTCCAGCATCCAGGAGTCGCAGCTCGCCACGGAGACCGCTTTGTCCGGGAAGTAACGGTCGAAGAACTCCCTGGCCTGGCTGAAGCTCGTGTCCACGAGGGCAGGGGACAGGCCGCCATCCTCGGGGATGTGCACACCCAGCACCCAGGAGTCACTTGCGGCGGCGGAGCCCTCCTCGTCGCTGCGGACAAGGTGGAATTGCAGGCGGCCGATACGGAAGATGTTTCCGGCCATGTGGAGGGTCAGCCATGCCCACGTGTCCAAGCCGAAGCGACCATGGACCCTTCGGTTGATTCGAAGGTTCAGTCCCACATCGGCCAGGATCGCGGCGGACGATTCCGGCGGAATGCCAAGGGAAAGATGATGGCCGTGGACTACAGGCGCAAAGCGCAGGAACGCCTCGATCCAGTCCGTTTCCGTGCAGCCATCGGCGGAGGCGGACGTGCTCGGAAAGACGCCCAGACGGGCGTCAAGGCTGGCAAGGGCCCGTCGGGTGCCGTCTCCAGGAGGTGACGCCAGCAGCGAGGCACACTCAAGAGCGTCCTCGCCCTGGATGTCGAGAAGCGTGAACAATTCGTCCTGCGCGACGCCCGTCATCGCTCAGTGACCGAAGGGGTCCGGGTCGACACCTGGCATCCAGCTCAGCCCGGGCACTCCCCAGCCGTTCTTCTTGGCCTGCTTCATCGCCTTCTTGGCGTATCGGTCAACCAGGCGGTTCACATAGAGCTTGCCGTCGAGGTGGTCGAATTCGTGCTGCATGACCCTCGCGAACCAACCGGTCGCGACGAAATCCACCGGTTGGCCGTGGCCGTCGAAGCCCTGGACGCGGGCCCAATCGGCCCTCTGCAGGGGGTAGTGCTCCCCTGGGAAGGACAAACAGCCTTCGACGTCTTCCTCGGGATCGGGAAGGGCGCCAGGGATCTTGGAGAGGGTGAGGACCGGGTTCACCAGGACGCCTTCGTCCGGAGCGTCGTCGTCGTTTGCGTATTTGAAGATGAAGATGCGCTTGCCCACCCCCACCTGGGGTGCCGCCAGACCGACGCCGTTGGCCGCCTCGTTCGTTTCGAACATGTCGGCAATCAAGGTGCGCAGCTCGTCGTCGAACACTTCCACCTCGCTCGCCCGGCGGTGAAGCACGGGTTCGCCCCAGATGGTGACTGGCAGGACGGTCATGTCAGGTGTTCCTCTGGTTCTCGGGTCTGGAATGGCCGGAATCGGCCGGAACAAAGCAAAGGCCGCACTGGATAACCAGTACGGCCTTTGGCTGCGATCGATAAACTGCTACCGACCTCATGAGGGTGAGCGACGGGGGTTGAACCCGCGACCTCCTGGACCACAACCAGGCGCTCTGCCAACTGAGCTACGCCCACCATGAGCCTTTTGCGCTTTCGGAATGACCCGTTAGCTGCGAAGGCAACGACAAAAACTATACCCCGTCTTGAGGGGTGGTTTTGCCACTTTTGACCGTTTGGCTGAAATTTCCCGAAAAGGTGCCCCAGATCACGTGTCCTCCGGAGTCTCCGGGCCGGCTGCGATCTGCTTGGAAATCTTCTGCGCTGTGGCCGTATCGGGACCCGGAGCCGGGACGAACACTGCCTCCCGGTAATAGCGCAGTTCGTCGATGGAGTCCCTGATGTCGCCAAGCGCGCGGTGGCCGCCGTGTTTAGCGGGGGACTGGAAATAGGCGCGGGGGAACCATCGGCGCGAGAGTTCCTTGATGGTGCTCACATCGATGACCCGGTAGTGGAGGTGTTCAACGATGTTGGGCATGTCCCGTGCGAGGAACATCCGGTCGGTTCCGACTGAGTTGCCACCCAGCGGGGCCTTCTTCGGATCCGGTACCCACTTCTCGATGTACTCCAGGACGATCGCTTCGGCTTCGGCCATGGTCTTGCCGTGCGGGAGTTCATCCAGGAGTTTCGAGCGGGTGTGCATGTCGCGGACGAAGTCGTTCATCTGTTCAAGTGCGGCGTCTTCGGGTTTGATGACGACGTCGACGCCGTCACCCAGGATGTTCAGCTCCGAATCGGTGACCAAGGCCGCAACCTCGATCAGGGCGTCGTTCACCAGGTCGAGACCGGTCATCTCACAGTCGATCCAGACGATGCGTTCATTAGTAATAGGCACCCGACCAGCCTACAGTTCAGGCGCATGGGAAGGGTGGCGGGGCGCTCCATTCCGCCCCTGCGGCGAACCGCGGCTGGTAAACTGGGCCGTTGTCGAGCGGTTGTTGCCTGCATCGATGAGCTGGACCAATGTACGTAGGGACTGGAATATCATGACGGCAGGCGGAACGGGCGTGGGCACCTCAAATAGCCGGGATGAGGCAAAGGAACCTGCGGTGCCGTCAGAGAAGGCCGCCGCCGGTCTCTACTCCCCGGATGCCGCGCACATCGGAGCCGGCACCCCCGGACAGATCAAGGCCTACGTGGCTGTCTGGCAAGGTTTTTTTGGATCCCTGATGATCTTCGTCGGCTCAATCGGAGCCGGCTGGATCGCCAACGGCTCGCCCATGTTCAGGCACCCCCTTGTCATCGCCCTGCGCACCGAAGGTTGGGGCGTGACGACCTCCACGATCCTGCTGACGGCGGGGGCCATGCTTTTGGTCAGGTCATGGCTGAGGCTCGGACAAAGGCTCAAGGACTGGGGGCCAGGATCGCTCAGGTCCGTGGTTGTCGCCGTTGCGGCGTGGGCGGCTCCCCTCATGTTTGCCGTGCCCATCTATTCGCGCGACGTATACGCCTACACCGGCCAGGGCAGGCTGGTGCTGGAAGGCCAGAACCCTTACACGGCCGGCATTTCCACGCTCAGCAACTGGTTTTCCCTGGGCGCCGATCCTGCCTGGGCTGAAGCCAAGACGCCGTACGGACCCTACTTCCTGTGGCTTGCTAGATGGGTTGTGGGCATCACCGACGCCCAGCCCGACTTTTCCGTTCTGCTCTTTCGGGTGCTTGCGACCGTGGGGGTGGTGCTCTGTGTGGCGTATGTTCCCAGGCTCGCCGAACTCCACGGGATCAACCCCGGCCGTGCGCTGTGGATCGCCGTGGCCAACCCGCTCTTTCTCATCAGCTTCGTCGCCAGTGCCCACAACGATGCCCTCATGGTGGGCCTGGCGGTGGCCGGAATGTACTTTGCAGCCACCGGTCGCCATATCACCGGGCTTCTGCTGGTGACCGCTTCCATCGGCATCAAGCCGATCACCGTTCTCCTCTTGCCTTTCATAGGCCTCATGTGGGCTGGTCCTGCCGCGAGTTGGGCCCGCAAGTTCCTGTTCTGGGGCGCGACGGCGGGTATCAGCTTCGCCGTCCTGGCAGTGAGCGGAATTCCTTACAACCTTGGCTTTGGATGGGTCTGGGCCATCCTCGATCCCACACCGGGCTATACGGGATATTCGCCTTCGGGCTTCCTCGGCCAGCAGGTCGAGGTGATCGCCAATCTCCTGGGCTTGCCGGGCTCCACCGTGGCCACCGGGCTCCGGACCCTCATGAAGTGGGCCGGAATCGGGTTGGTGGTTGTCCTGATGTTCCGCGGCGACTATTCACGGCTGGTGCGGCGCGCCGCCCTCGCGTTTGCCGCCGTCGTCATGCTTTCGCCGATTATCCAGCCGTGGTACATCCTGTGGTTCATCCCGCTGCTCGCGGTCACGGGCATCAGGGACGACTGGCAGATCAAGTCCCTCTATGTCGCCGTCACGTTTTTCGTTGCCTTTGGCGCGCAGGACCAGATTTCGGTGTTGTCTTTCGTGGAATTGAACGTCAAAGTGTCCTCCCTGGCCTTCCTGGTGGCCGTGGGATTCACCGTCTACCTGATGGTGTTGGACGTTCACACACGCCGACTCTTGATCCGCTCCAGCCCAACGCAACTGCTTCGCAGGCTTGAACGGCGGCTCAGGCGCTCCGAATAGCGCTTCGTGCGCCGGACTTGCGGCCCAGCTCCACGGTCCGCTGCACGGACCACCAGAGCAGGACCACCAAAAGCACATTCCGTGTGGTGAGCACGGTCGCCATCACGGGGTTGGCATGGATCAGCGGCGTGTAGAACAGCGGGTAGATGACGAAAGTCGTCATGGCGATCCCCATCAGGAGGGCGGCAGGAACCCTCCAACGGTTCCAATCGTGGGTCAGCCCGGCTACAACCACCGGCGCAAGCCAGATGATGAATTGCGGCGAACCCACCTTGTTGAACACGATGAACGCGGTGGTCATCATGAGGGCGCCCTCGAGAAACAACTCTTCCGGCTCGGCACCCCGCCGAAGCGCCCAAAGCAAAAGGGCAGAGCCCGCAACGGCGGCAAGCACCAAGAGCGGCTGCATCAGGAACGCTGCCACGTTGGCTCCCGGCCCATACACTTCCGTGGAATTGATGGCGACGTTGTCGGCGATTTTGGAACCGCCGATATTGAGCACGCTCAACCAGACCCAGGGGGTTGAGAACGTGGCTTCAAGTTGCATCCCGCGTTCGCCTTGGTTGGTCAGAAAGTCGAGGATATGCGGCAGGCCGCCCGAAAGGTAGGTGCCCAGTGCGACGGCGGCAGTGACGCCGGCGCCGCAGGCGATGATCCGCAGCCTGCGGTGGCTAGCGATGATGATGGGTACCAGAACGGCGGCTGGCCAGACTTTGATCCACGTGGCGATGCTGAGAAGGATACCGGCTGCCACAGGTCGCGTGGCCGCATACAGCAGGGCGACCAACACGATGGGTGCCGTGATGCCCTCCACCCGGGCGAAGCTGAGATAGCCCATGAAGGCGGTGAAGAACAGCCACCACCAAGCAGGGGCAATTCCCGTTGTCCTGCGCGGGCCGCGGGTCAGGACGAACAAGCCGGCGGCGTTGAGCGCCGTGATGATCAACGTCCACACCAGCAGGTAAGGACCCGGGCCCGCGATGTTGGCCAGGAAGATCGGAATCTGGGCAAGCACCGGGTAAACCCAAGGGCTGATGGCTCCGTGGAGATCCGCGGGGTTGTAGCCGGCCATCGCCCATTGACGGTACTGCTCAGTATCGCTGAACGTGTTTCCGGCCAGGAAGAAGCTTGCCATCCAGCCGAGGAAATACACATGGATCGCGGCGAAACCCCACCATACGCTGGATGGACGTCCGAACCAGGCGACGGCGGCAGGCGGCAGGGCGGCGTCGCGCACGCGGGCCAGCCCGTCAAAGAATCGAACGGAAATCTCAGGACTCCTTGGCAGCGGCGGCCGGTTCGTTGGCCGGGATCTTCTTGCCCAGAAGGTACAGGCGGCGAACGGACCAGCAGAACAGGACCACCAGCAGGACATTTCGCACCGTCAAAACCAGCGCCATGAAGGGGTTGTTGTGGCTGAGCGCGTCGTAGAAGAGGGGATAGATGAAGTATGTGGCCACACCGATGGCGATGAGCATCGCCGCGGGAACCCGCCATTCTTTCCAGCTGTGGGCAAGCCCGACCGCGACTGCAGGCGCGAGCCACACCATGAACTGGGGTGACCCGACCTTATTGAACACGACGAAAGCCGTGGCCATCGTCAGGGATCCAGCCAACAACAGTTCGGTGCGGTCCGCCCCGCCGGTTCGCTTGCCGTTGTGGAGTGCCCAGAAGGTCAGGGCCGCCACCAGGATCGCGGCCAGGGCGAGAAGGGGCTGCATGAGGAAGGACATGAAGGCGGTGCCAGGACCATCCACTTGCATCGAGTTGATGTCCGTGTTCATGTACATCCTCGAGTCACCCACGTGGAGGACCGACAGCCACAACCAAGGAGTGGTGAAGGTGGCTTCCAATTGCATGCCACGATCGCCTTGCTGGGTCAGGAAGTTGAGGAGCCGCGGCAGTTGACCCACTGCCGCCGTGAGGGCGATGACCAAAACGCTGGTCAGAATTCCGGCAGCGACCACTTTGGTTCGCTGCTTGACCACGGTGAACAACGAAAGCATGACGGCGGCCGGCCAAACCTTCATCCACGTGGCAATGCTCAGGAGGGTCGAGGCAATGAAAGGGTGTGATACGCCGTATGCCAAGGCGATTAGCACGATCGGCGCAGTCAGACCGTCCACCCGGGCGAATCCCAGCCAACCCATGATGAAGACGAAGACCAGCCACCACCATCCCGCCGGGATGGCCTCGCGATGGCGGCCCCGTCCGGTGAGCTTGGCTAGAGCGACGCCGTTGAGCAGGGTGATCATGAGTACCCAGAGAAAGAAGAACGGGCCGGGTCCAGCCAAGCCCGCGATCGCCATAGGCACCAAGGCGAGAACGGGGTAGACCCACGGGCTGGGGCCGCCGCTGAGGTTCTCATCCCGGAACCCGGCGGAGGTCCAGTCCCGGTAGATGAAAGTGTCGCTAAAGGCCTCGCCGCGCAGGGAAAGGATCAGCGCGAACACCAGGAAGACCAAGTGCACGACGCAGAAGCCTACAAGCAGGCCTTTGGGGGAATTGAGCCTTGCCTCCAGCGAAGGGGGAAGAACCCGATGACGGAACCGTGTGAGCGCGCTGAAGAATGAGTCCGTGGAAATGGGAGGATCCTTGTCAGGTAGTAATCGTCACAGGGTGCCGTAAGGCGCAGCGGCCCGGAGCCGCCAGAGCCCCATCCATTCTATCTCAGGCCCCTTTCGCAGGCCGACCGATGGTCCGGTTGGCCCCGGGAAGCCAAGGGTGGCGATGCTACAGTTGCAATAATCCATGGCATCCGGAAGTGCCACTTTGGCCCGGATGCGGCAGGGAACCGGACAGGATTTTGTTTGATGGTGACGTCGAAGTTTCGTGAGCGTGAGGTGGGGAGTTCGTTGGCTCATCCAGAGGCGCTTGGCGATTCCAACGCCCCGGTACACGGCACCGTGATAGCCAAAGCGGCGAGGACGGCGATCCTCCAAGGGTTCGTCGGGTCGTTGCTCATGGTGGCAGGCTCGATCGGCGTCGGCTGGCTGGCCAGCAGCAGCGCCTTGATCCGTACTCCTATTTTCATCATGGCCAGGACATCTCCGGTTGGCGTGATCCTTTGCACCGTGATGCTCTGCCTCGGTGCACTCCTGCTCCTACGCTCTTGGCTGCGCATTGCCCAGCGGATCGGCGGATGGAACCCGTCCTCGCGTCCGGTGCTGCGGCGAGCACTGTGGATGTGGGCACTCCCGATGATGTTCAGTTTGCCGTTGTTCAGCAGGGACGCTTATGCCTACATCGGCCAAGGCCGGCTCATGGAGCAGGGCCTGAACCCATACACCAACGGCATCTCGGCCCTGAGCAACTACTTTTCACTCGGGCCCGACAAATTATGGACGGAAGCACCTACGCCTTACGGTCCGCTATGGCTCTGGATCGAACAAGGTGCCGTGTGGGTGAGCGCAAGCGTCCCCGAGCTTGCTTTGATTCCCTTCCGCCTGGCTGCCCTAGCCGGTGTCATCCTGCTCGCTGTCTACGTTCCCCGTCTGGCCGCGCTCCACGGCGTGAACCCGGACCGTGCGCTCTGGCTTGGCGTCCTCAACCCGGTCCTCCTGATCAACTTCATCGCCAGCGCGCACAATGACTCCTTGATGCTGGGACTGGTTGTTGCCGGACTGTACTTCGCCTCGGTAAAACGGCCTGTGTTGGGAATCGTGCTGATCACGGCCTCGATCGCCATCAAGCCGATTACCTTGATTGCCTTGCCTTTTGCGGGGCTGCTGTGGGCCGGTGCCCGTGCCGGTTGGGGCCGCAGAATGCTCTGTTGGACGGCCACCCTGGGTTTGTCCTTAGGCTTGCTGGCCGCCGCAGGACTGGTGAATGGCCTGGGCTTTGGCTGGCTTGGCGCCCTGCAGACTCCGGGCGCCGTCTGGATCTGGTACGCGCCGGTGGGTTTGCTGGCACACACGGTGGGATTCGTCGTCGGACTTTTCGGCGGTCCAGGCGTTCCGGTGACGGATGTTATCCAGACTGCCGGAACGGCGGTCTCGGCGCTTGCCATCGTCTGGCTCGCCGTTCGGACCCCCGGCCGCGGAATCGGCATGCCCGCGCCGCTCGACGACGAACCCGAGTTCAACAAGACTGTGCTTCGCCGGATGGCCTGGGCATTCGCCGCTGTCGTCGTCCTGGCGCCTGTGATTCAGCCTTGGTACATGGTGTGGCTGCTGGTGTTCTTCACCGTGACGGGAGTCGCGGACGGCGCCCAGCTCCGGACGGTCTTCTATTTGACGGCGTTCTTCACCCTTATTGCCCTGACAGACCAATTGAGTGTCTTCCAGTGGATCCCCATCGAGGTGGTACGCGGAGTGGCCATTGCCATTGCGGTTTCTTTCATCGCCTACTTGGTGTTCTTTGACAAGAAGACCCACGTGCTGTTCCGCCCGCGTCGCGGGATTTTGAAGCTCAAGCCGAAGTCCTGAACCGGATTCAGCCGAGGTGTTTCATGGCTTCACGCAGGGATAGCGGGCTGAGCCTGGTCCTCCGGCTTTCAACGTAGCTCCGCACCCATTGAGGATCGGTCTTGGCGTACTCCCGCAGGGTCCAGCCGATTGCCTTCCTGATGAAGAACTCCTGGTCGGCAAGGTTGGCGTCAAGTGCCGCGGCCAGAAGTTCTTGGTCCGTGGCCGACTTTGCCTTGAGCTGGGAGGTGATGGCCGCCCGACGGATCCAGAAGTCCTCGTCGCTTGCCCATGTCCGCAAGAGCGGGGTCAGCGTGCTTCGGTGGTGTTGCAGAAGGGCGCAAATACGGTCGGAGACACCGTCAACGAAGTCCCACCATGCGCCGGTCCGGATGATTTCTTCGTACAGCGGCAGCATCTCCAGATCCTTGGCCACGGACTTGAGCGAGGTCAGATCGATGGCCGCGTAGCGTTCTTCCCGCCATGTGGCTTCCCGCCACAGCAGCCGGACATTGTCACGAAGTTCGGAAGGGGACCCGAAAGGGATTTCCTTCGCGGTCGCGAGGACAATGCGACGGACTACGGGGACCCTGACACCGAGGACAGGCATGGACGATTTCATGTAGGCCTGTGCCGCCTTCGCGCGGTCCGGGTCTGCCTCTGCCTGCAGGCGTTCACGGATGATGGCGATTCTTCGGTGTTCCATACGGCGACTTTAGGACACCCGTGGGCCGGCGCGGACGCGCAACCCTGTTGACCGGGCTGATGGTGCCCATAGAGTGGGTGGAAGGGTTTGTCCGGTGGCCGGTCGGGCCCCCTCTTCTTGATGCTTGGAGGCCTTTGATGTCCATGGTGAAGACGCCAGAAGAGATTGCGCTCATGCGCGAAGCCGGAAGGGTGGTTGCCAACACGCTTTCGGCGGTTCGTTCGCACGCCGGGGTTGGCGTGTCGCTCAAGGAACTGGACGAGGTTGCAGCCGCTTTCATGGAGGCCGCCGGAGCTAAGCCGGCGTTCCTGAACTATCGACCGCGGTGGGCGTCCACGCCCTTTTCAGGGGTCATCTGCACGAGCGTCAACGACGCCGTGGTGCACGGCATCCCGGACGGGTATGTGTTGCAGGATGGCGATCTGTTGAGCGTCGATTGCGGGGCCTTCGTGGAGGGCTGGTGCGGGGACGCGGCAGTCAGTTTCATTGTGGGCACCTCGGATCCGGTGGACCAGGAATTGATCGATGCCACGGACGCCGCCCTCGCCCGCGGTATCGACGCTGCCCGGATTGGAAACAAGATGGGCGACCTTGCGTACGCCATTGGCGGAGAAGCCAAGCGCAGCGGCTACGGGATCCTCGCCGATCACGGCGGGCACGGCATTGGCCGGACCATGCACGCCGAGCCGAGCGTGCCGAACATGGGGCGGCCCGGCCGCGGCGTGAAGCTCGTGGACGGCTTGGTGATCGCCATCGAGCCGATGTTGATCCTGGGCGGCAGCGACGACTACTACCACGACGACGATCAGTGGACCTTGCGCTCGGCCAACGGCCGCCGTGCTGCGCACAGCGAACATACCGTGGCGATCACCGCGGATGGACCGCTTGTCCTGACGCTTCCCTAGCTGGGTAGTTTCGGCATACGGGACCGGAAAGTCAGCGCCGCAGGCGCATGACCGCCCTTCCGGGCACCGCCGTGGAAACCGTGGAGAAGCCGGCCGCCCCAAACAACTTCACAGTTCCCTGGTAGAGATCGGCCGGACCGGCCTTGGGCCGAAGCGAGGGATCCACGGGGTAGCCTTCCACGATGTCGGCGCCATGCGCGAAGGCATGCCCGACGGCGGCCTCCAGCAATGCGCCGGCCACCCCGCTCCGGCGGTGGCCGGGAGAAACCACGAAACAGCTCACCGACCAAACTTCCGCGCCTTCCAGGCCGCCCGTTCCTGCGGCCTTGAGGACTTGGGATCGTTCGATGCGCGGATAGCACTGGCGCGGCTCCACCGCGCACCAGCCCACTGCTTCGCCGCCCCGGAAAGCGAGGACGCCAGGTTCGGGGCCGTCGTCGAATTTGGCTTTGAGCTGTTCCTTCCGTGCCTTGGGGGGAGTGTTCTTCCAATCCTGACCGGCGAGAGCGAACCACCGGCACCAACAGCGCGAAGGCTCGCCACGGACGCCGAATAGCCTTTCGACATCCGGCCAGCTTGCGGGGCCCGTGATGATGGCTTCGGAAGTGTTTCTCATCCGACCAGCCTAGATACCGGACGCCCTGCCCGCCTCAGTTGGACGCAGAGAATGAAAAACACCCCGGTCCGAAGACCGGGGTGTAACCGATGGCCCAACTCATCCATGAAGGATGTCTCGACTCATCACACAAGTGCCCCAGGAGGGAATCGAACCCCCGACCGTCGGATTAGAAGGCCGCTGCTCTATCCTCTGAGCTACTGGGGCTGGAACCGCACCCAAGTGTATCGCTGGGTTTGGCTAGCCAACAATTCAGGAGGATTGCCGGGCCTTCAGGATCGGGCAGGGGATTCGTACTATGCCTTTGAAAAATACAGGAGAGGTCGGAATATCGTAGAAGTCGGTATCGGACGCGGGTGCACAGAGATTGCGCGCGGTGCGGACGTGCTCGGCCCAGACAGGACCATTGTTTCTGGATGTCGAGGGCGGGAAGTACATCGACGCCAAGAGAAGCGAGAAAGCCATGAGTGCCGCAATGGGTGCAGCACGCCCAAACCTTGCCAACGCGGAAGCAAGCAACGGAACCGTGGCGAGGACGAACATCGTAGGCACTACCGAGTACCTCCCAAACACGAACCTGGCGGGCCAATCCGCCGCCGAGAAGGTTGCGTAGTCCAGGTACGGTGCCGGGTTCGAAGCGACGCAGGCAACCCAAATAACCATCGAGGCCGTGATGAAGAACGCGGCCAGCCATTTCTCCCGCGCAGAGCCCAAGATCAGGACAGCCACCGGGACGGCGAGGACGAGGAGGGAGGCCACGATCATCGGAGCAGCTCCGAAGTTCACGATTTGTTGCATGACACCGGACGCGGTGCCGTAGACGATGGGTCCTGCGGTGTTGATAAACCACCCGTAAACCGGGGACCAGGGGTCAAGCTGGTAGCTCGCGCCGCCGCTTGTTCGAGGATGCGTCACCGTCGCAATAACCTGGCAGGCAAGGCCCAGGCTGAGACCCGCGCGGGCGGCCCACATGTTTTTGTCCCTCAGCCGGTGAAGGAAGAGCGGAACAAAGACAATCGAGATGATCTCGGTCAAGGAGGCGAGGGCCGCGACGACAAAAAGCATGCCTCCCTCGAGTTTGGACTTTGCCGGTTTCATCAATAGCCAGGGAGTGAGCCAGAGCAGGTACCAGTGCAGGTTCGCGAAGTTTCCAAGAGCTTCAAAAGCGCCGACGTTCACGAAAATGGGAACCGCGGCCCAAGCTACGCGGATCCAGGTGTTGCTGGTCAAGGCTTGGGCGCAGTGGTACGTCATGAGGGCGACGCCGGCCACAGCCGCGCAAGCCAATACAGTAAGCGCAATAGCGTAGTCCTCAAGTGCGAAGAACCGGACAACCACCTCGGCTGCGAGGCGGGGGACGACGTGGAGATAGCCTGCGTACGGCCGGATCGGCGTGAAAGACCGGGTCGGGTTCAAAGCGTCCGTGAGAAACACCGCGCCGTCTTCCGCCCAGACGACGCCTTGGGCCGTTGCTGGGATCCGCCAGAACGACACCAGCGTCAGCAAAATAAGGGCGCCCACATAGGACGCACTTCTAGCCAGAGTAATTTTCACGATCTGTCCCCCAAAGAGCAGGCCCGAGACTGGGCGATCGTACCCAATTTAGATGGCGGTTCCGCATTTTCAAAAACCCGGCCGGTCTTTGTGGGCGGCGCCCCATTCTGCGTCCAACTTGTCCTCCACAATCCGCGTAAGAACAGGGCTATCCACATACGTGGATTTGGTACTCCCGCGGGCGTTCGCGGCACGCGAAGCTGGGAGAGCCAGACAGGCAGCTCAACTCACGTTAGGACAAGACCATGAATGACATCATCACTGTCCGGGGATTCGTTGCCACGGAACCCAAAAGTTCGACGACCCCGGGCGGAACCCGGACGGCATCGTTCCGGCTCGGTTCAACGGAGCGCAGGTTCGACCGTGCCAATGATGTCTGGGTGGATGGCAACACAAATTGGTTCAGCGTCCAGGCGTTCAGGCATCTAGCGGGAAACATTGGCTGCAGCGTCAAGAAGGGCCAGCGGGTCATCGTCGTCGGGAAACTGAAGCTGAGGCAATGGGAACACGACGGCAAGATCTACCACGTCGCCGAAATCGTCGCCGAGTCGGTGGGTCACGACCTCATGTGGGGCTCGGCGAACTTCATCCGGACCACCGGCAGCAACAGCCCGCAGACCATGCCCGCCGCCCCCGAGGTGGAGCCAGAGAACCCATGGCCTTCGGCGGAGGAAGATGCGGAAGGCGACCCGCATGACGACGAGGATGGCAGTGCCGCAGCCGAGCGGGAAGTTATCCTTCCGGCAGGAGAAGGCGATGAGTCGGTTCTCGTTGATACTGAGACGGGAGAACTTGTGGACGCCAAGGTTTGAAATGGAACTGGCCTTGAAATGGAGCCGGTCTTGAAACAGGGGCCGCCGCGGATGCCATGCGGCGCGGCGCGTGGTGTACCGCATGGCAGAATAGCCGGGTGATGAGCAGGGGAAAGCCGCAAAAACCATCTGGACGCCGCCACGCTGCCGGAAGCCCGGGTTTGCTGCTTGCGGTGCCGTTACTTCTGGCCGGACTGGTGGCCGGCTGCACGGCGCCTGCACCAACGGTGTCAAGAAGCACTGGGGTTTCATCGCCCACCCCCTCGACTACAGCCAGCTCCACTCCCGCCGTCACACCCAGTGCTGGCAACCCCTCGGCATTGACTTCGCTCAGCGCGGGCACTGCCGCGCTGAAGCAGACCATGGAGTCCGTACTCAAGACCATTGCCGCGGCAACCCCCAAACCGGCACAAGACGCACTGCGATCACAGCTCGTTTCGGCCGGCATCGCCGACTCTGCCGTAGAGGTGTCCGCGAGCAAGACGCCGACGGGACTGGATGTCGACGCCATCGAGGCCGCGGCCAGGCAGGACAAGGACTGCGTCATGGGTGAGATCAGGGACGGGCAGGTTTCAGTGTCGGTCCTGCCCGTGTTGGCCAGCGGCAAATGCTTCGTCGGGGATTCCCGCTAGCAGGGCCGAATGTGAGTTATGCCTTGCCACCCATTAGATTTAACGGCATGGCGGAATTCATTTACACGATGACCAAGGCTCGCAAGGCCGTTGGCGAAAAACTAATCCTGGACGATGTCAGCATGTCGTTCTTCCCTGGCGCGAAGATCGGTGTCGTTGGCCCGAACGGAGCCGGTAAATCCACGATCCTGAAGATCATGGCTGGTATCGACACACCGTCGAACGGCGAAGCCCGCCTCAGCCCCGGCTACTCCGTGGGCATCCTCCTGCAGGAGCCGCCCCTGAACGAGGAAAAGACCGTCCTGGGCAACGTCCAGGAAGGCGTGGGCGAGATCTACTCGAAGATCCAGCGCTTTAACGCGATCTCCGAGGAAATGGCCAACCCGGATGCAGACTACGACACCCTGCTGGAGGAAATGGGCCACCTTCAGGAAGCCATCGACGCTGCGGATGCGTGGGACATCGATTCCCAGCTCGAGCAGGCCATGGACGCACTCCGCTGCCCGCCGGGCGACTCCGACGTGACGGTCCTGTCAGGTGGTGAGCGCCGCCGCGTGGCGCTCTGCAAGCTCCTGCTGCAGAAGCCCGACCTCCTGCTCCTTGACGAGCCCACCAACCACTTGGACGCCGAAAGTGTTCTGTGGCTCGAGCAGCACCTCTCTTCCTACCCCGGTGCCGTCCTCGCCATCACCCACGACCGCTACTTCCTCGACCACGTCGCCGAGTGGATCTGTGAAGTGGACCGCGGCCGTCTCTACCCCTATGAAGGCAACTACTCCACGTACTTGGAGAAGAAGCGCGCCCGCCTCGAAATCCAGGGCAAGAAGGACGCCAAGCAAGCCAAGCGCCTCAGCGAGGAACTTGAGTGGGTCCGCTCCAACGCCAAGGGTCGCCAGACCAAGTCGAAGGCCCGTCTGGCCCGGTACGAGGAAATGGCAGCCGAGGCTGACCGCACCAGGAAACTCGACTTCGAGGAAATCCAGATTCCGCCGGGACCGCGTCTGGGTGGCCTGGTCCTGGAAGCGAAGAACCTGCAGAAGGGCTTCGAGGACCGGACCCTGATCGACGGGCTTTCGTTCACACTGCCCAGGAACGGCATCGTCGGCGTCATCGGTCCTAACGGCGTGGGCAAGACCACCTTGTTCAAGACCATCGTCGGGCTGGAACCGCTGGACGGTGGCGACCTCAAGATCGGTGACTCGGTCAAGATCTCCTACGCCGACCAGAGCCGTGGCGGTATCGACCCCAACAAGACCCTGTGGGAGGTCGTCTCAGACGGCCTGGACTTCATTCAGGTCGGCCATGTTGAAATGCCGTCCCGAGCCTACGTCGCGGCCTTCGGCTTCAAGGGGCCGGACCAGCAGAAGAAGGCTGGTGTGCTCTCCGGTGGTGAGCGTAACCGCCTGAACCTGGCGCTGACCCTTAAGCAGGGCGGAAACCTCCTGCTTCTTGACGAGCCCACCAACGACCTCGACGTCGAAACCCTCAGCAGCCTTGAGAACGCGCTGCTCGAGTTCCCCGGCTGCGCCGTCGTGGTCTCGCACGACCGGTGGTTCCTCGACCGCGTTGCCACCCACATCCTGGCCTACGAAGGCGACGAGGAAAACCCCTCGAAGTGGTATTGGTTCGAGGGCAACTTCGAGTCCTACGAGGAGAATAAGGTGGAGCGACTCGGCCCGGACGCTGCCAAGCCACACCGTGTCACGCACCGCAAGCTGACCCGCGACTAAATCGGATCGCTCCGCAGAAGGCCGGCGCACTGGATATATCTTCCGGGGCGCCGGCCTTCTTTGCTGCACGGAATCTCGGCTGTGTTGCGGCAGCTACCTGAGCAGCGATTACGGGATCCGGAGCATGCCCTCTTGCGCCACCGTGGCGACATGCTGGCCATCGCGGCTGAAGATCTTGCCCGTAGCAAGTCCGCGGGCGCCTTGGGCGCTGGGGGACTCCTGCACGTAAAGCAGCCACTCGTCGACGCGGACGGGCCGGTGCCACCACATGGCGTGGTCAAGGCTAGCGACGCTCATGCCTGGCGTCATCCAGCTCAATCCGTTCTTGCGAAGCACCGATTCCAGGATGGTGTAGTCGCTCGCGTAGGCCAGGGCGGCCAAATGAAGGTTGGGGTCGTCCGGCATCGGGCCAAAGGTCTTCATCCAGACGGCATTGCTGGCTATCCGGTCTTTGGGCGCTTCGACATAGATTGCGGGATCGACGTGGCGGACATCGAAGGGCCGTTCGAAGGACATGTGGCGGGCGAGCGGGTGGTCGTACTTCTGCAGGAGTTCGGCGGTACTCGGCAGCGTTTCGGGGTCCGGGATTCCGCCCGGCATCAAGGACTGGTGTTCCACGCCCTCCGCCTCGGTCTGGAAGGACGCGATCATTGACAGGATCGGTTGGCCTTCCTGGTAGGCGTGCACCCGCCGGGCCGAGAACGAGCGTCCGTCGCGAAGCCGCTCCACACTGAAAGTGATCGGCTGGTTGGCGTCGCCCGGACGAAGAAAATAGCCGTGCATGGAATGGACCGTCCGATCCTCGTCCACCGTGCGCATTCCGGCCACGAGTGACTGGGCGAGCACCTGCCCGCCAAATACCCGGTGGCGCGGCTGTTTCTGGGAGGGTCCAAGGAAGATGTCCTCGGCTGTCCTCGCGCCGTCGAAGTCGGCCAGGGACAACAGTTCGATGAGGGTGGATGTGGGGTCCTCAAGGGCAACCTGATGTTCCAGGCCGGCGTGCGCGTCAGTCATGGTTCGACTCTAGACGCCACCCTGACCCCTCTCAACCGCGGACATGCCGGTAGAGTCGATGATGTGTCCGATGTATTGACCCAGTCCTTCCATTTCGTCGATCCCCGTGATCTGGCGGATCTCCGCACCTATGTCACGCGTGCCAAGAGCATCGATGATGGCGCCATCCGGCTGCAGGCCTCCGGCCGCGTCCTGGCTGCATATGTGTGCGTCTTGAGGCCGCGCCTCCTGGGCGAAGCGACCCCCACTATTCTCGGGCTACGGACTATCGCCCTTGCCGAAGACGCGCATGCGGACGTCACCGTGACTCTTTCCTCGGTCCTCGACCGCCTGGCGCGTTCCGGTGCCGACGACGTCGAGCTTCCCATCCCGCCGTCGACCGTTTCCGAATCGTGGGCGGGAGTCGGGGCGCCCCGCAGCGGCTGGGAGCCGCTGCGTTCAGTGCCCGACGCCGAACTCAAGTCTGTCGCGAATGCCGGCATTGCCGAGGTGGCCGGGATTGTTCCGGATCAGCCCGGCGCATTGATCGTCAACAACGCGAGGGCCGCGGTGTGGGGACGGGAGATCCCGGGACTCGACGGCGTGCCCGCAGGCGCTGCGTTCGCCGCCTTGGCGCTCGGTTTCCTGGGCGACGGCGAACACCGGCTCTTCCGCAACGGCCGTTGGTTCCGGCTCAGTGGGAGCCGGGGCCACATCCTGGCTCGATCCGGATCAGGCCTGGGCTTCCAGGCCCGCTGAACCCGAGCCTAGGCCCGGCCCGACACACAGCACCGTCCTACAAGCTCAGGGCTGCTGGACCGACGGGCTATTGACCATCGTGAGCGCAGCCCGCTCCATGTAATCCCACAACGTCCCTTCGTGAAGCGGCGACAAGTTGAGCGAATCGACTGCCGCGCGCATGTGGAAGAGCCAGCGGTCCTTGGCTTCGGGCGTCACTTGGAACGGCATGTGCCGCATCCTCAAGCGGGGGTGACCGCGTTCCTCGCTGTACGTGCCCGGACCGCCCCAATACTGCTCAAGAAACATGAGGAACCGCCGCTTTGCGGGGTCGAGGTCTTGTTCCGGGTACATCGGCCGGAGCAACGGGTCTCCCGCTACACCGTCGTAAAAGACATCGATCAGTTTCACGAAAGTCTCGTGGCCACCGATGGCCTCATAGAAACTGTCGGTGTACGCAGGCTGGCTGAACGGATCGTTTTGCATCAACTGACGCCGCTCTGCCGGCTGGGGTGCTGCGGATTCCGGCTGGCTGCCCATGTCACTCACCTGCTTTCTGCTCTCGAATCTTGAGGGCTTCCTTTGAAGTCGGAGGCGCACCGGAGGCGGCGGTTTCGGCAGGCGCCGTCCCTGGAGGTGCAGGCGGAACGTCGTCCGGGACGGTTGAGTCTTCAGGCACGTAATCGCCTTGCGAGCGGTTGCCCACCCGCAGGATTTCTCCGTTGCGCAGATACCAGATGGCCCCGTCTTCAGCCTTGAGCCGGGTGATCCGGAGTCCTACCGATTCAACGGTGCCGATCACTTCAGTGGTTACGATCACATCGCCGATCCCGAACTGGTCCTCGATGGTGATGAAGATGCCGGACAGGAAATCGCGAATGAGCTGTTGGGCGCCGAAGCCAATGGCCACACCCAAAATACCGACGCTCGTGAGCAGCGGGGCAATATCCACATTCAGGTATTTGAGGACGTAGATGATGACAATGACCACCACCACCACGCTGAGCACGCTTGTCAGCAGTGAGCCGATGGTGTGGGCGCGCTGGGCGCGGCGTTCATGGTCGAGCGCCCGGAAAGCCGGCTGGACCCACCTGAAATGCGGTTTCTTGAAGAAGCTGGTGCCCTCTGCCACCCGGCGGGTTATGCGCAGAATGATGAACCGGGCCACAACCCAGACCACCAACCCGATGCCTAGCGTCACGAAGATGGACGCGTAATCGATCTTGGCTGCATCGGCCACGATGTTGTCGGTCGACGAGGCGACGTTCATATGCGGGAATGCTCCTCACGGGATCCAATTGTTCGCCTGGCCCCTGATTGCCGGGCGCTGAACACTCTGTCCACGGTCAACCCTATCGCCGTAGCGTGGCCGGATCCGCATCGTGGTTCTTGGCCGGACGGCCTTCTTGACACCTGATTAGCTGGCGGCCGCCGTCGTGCTCGGCTCATGCAGAACGGGAAAATTGACGCTCCGGGCAATAAAGCACACCTGGTTGGCCTCATGGTGCAGTTTGTCCACGAGGGAAAGATGCGCCGGGTCGGCAACCGTGACGTGCGGCTTCAAGGTGACGTTCTCGAACTGGCCGCTGCCATCGCGATTGAGCCTCATCATGCCCTCGGCGTGATCCACGTAATCGGTCACTACCACCCCGTGCTTGACGGCGACATGCAGGAAAGACAGCATGTGGC
Source organism: Arthrobacter sp. FW306-1B-G06A (assembly GCF_058781765.1). NCBI lineage: Bacteria > Bacillati > Actinomycetota > Actinomycetes > Micrococcales > Micrococcaceae > Arthrobacter > Arthrobacter sp. FW306-1B-G06A. The sequence goes on from NZ_JBYSXB010000026.1 coordinate 34,731, forward strand.
ACTGCGAGAGGGCGGTGAGGAGCAGTTGTTCGGGGTTGTATCGGCTGCGGTCGCCATGGAAGGTGGGGTCCGAGGAGCCCTTCAGGACGGGCAGGCCGGGGATCTCGACGTCGTGGTCCCGGGTGTAGCCACGGTAGGTGGATGTCCCGGTGCCCAGGTTTCCGGTCCAGCGCACGGTCAGCGAGTAGTGGTGTTCGTCCAGGCTCATGCGGAAAGTCTAGCGGCGGTGCACTCGCGGGCGGCACACGGAAAGGCCCCGGTTCCAGTGAAGCGGAACCGGGGCCTTTCGGTGGGCTATCCGACCGTTTTAGATGTCTGCCGCGCGGGCCTTCAAAGCACGGGCTACGCCGTCGCGGTTTTCTAGCATCATGCGGCGCAGGGCACTGCTATCCGCCGGCAGTTCGGCGAGGAACTTGTCCGTGCGGTCAACCGTGGCCTGCGTTGTCAGTTGCGCAGGGTAGAGCCCGACGACGATTTGCTGGGCCAGCGCATGGGTGCGGTTGGCAACAATCTCCGGAACCGCCTCGAAATACTGTTCCGCGTACGGCTCCAACAGGGAGGTGTCCAGCACCCGGGTGAAGCCCGTGACGGCGGAGCTTTGAATGGCGTTGGAGAGCTCGCCCGTGACCACGATCTTCTTCCACGCGGCGGCCTTGGCCTCGGGTGTGGGAAGGGCCGCCGTCGCCAAGGCGGCGGCGTTCTGGCCATTGGCCGTGTGGTCGCGCTCGAGTTCCGCGTCGATCCGGTCCTGGCCCTGGCGCCCGCCAACCACCAATGCGGTGAGAAGTTCCCAGCGCAAGTCCTGGTCGACCGTCAGGCCATCCAGGACCATGCTGCCGTCCAGGACAGACTGGACTGCGTCGAATTGGGAGCTGCTTGCGGCGAGCAGCGCGAAGGACTTGACGAATTGGAGTTGCGCGTCCGATCCCGCAGCCGCCGTGCTCGAAAGCTCCCAGAGAGCGTCCACCGCGGCCACCGTAGCGGCATCCTTGTGCTCGGCTGCGACGTAGTACGTCAGGGTGGTGGCCAGCTGTCGGAGCTGGGTCTGGATCACTGAGGAATCGGTCTCGGACGCGATGTTCGCCAGGATCAACTCGGCGTAGCCGCGGGCCGGGGTTTCGCCGTCGCGCGCCGCATCCCAGGCCGAGCCCCACACGAGGGTGCGTGGCAGGCTGCCGGCGAAGTCCTTCAGGTGGGCTTTCGCAGTGGCCAAGGATGCGGGGTCGAGGCGCACCTTCGCGTAGGCGAGATCGTCGTCGTTGAGCAGGACCAGGTCCGGACGCGCCTGTCCGGCAAGGGCAGGGACGTCGGTCCGGGCGCCGTCGACGTCGAGCTCCTCCCTGTGGGTCCTCTCAAGCTTGCCTTCGGCTGAGAGGTCGTAGAAGCCGACCGCGAGGCGGTGCGGGCGCAGCGTGGGCTGCTCGTCGATAGCGGTCTGCACGATCGCAAAGGACGTGATGGTGCCGTCGGCGTCGACCTCGATCTCGGGGGAGAGGGTGTTGACGCCGGCAGTCTCGAGCCAGAGCTTGCCCCACTGGTCCAGGTCGCGGCCGCTGGCAGCTTCGAGTTCCTTCATGAGGTCCACAAGCTCGGTGTTCTGCCAGGCATGCTTCTGGAAGTATTCGCGGACGCCGGCCATGAACTGTTCCGGCCCAACCCAGGCGACCAACTGCCGCAGCACGGAAGCTCCCTTGGCGTATGTGATGCCGTCGAAGTTGACCTCGACGTCCTGGAGATCGTTGATCTCGGCAAAAATCGGGTGTGTCGTGGGCAATTGGTCCTGCCGGTACGCCCAGGATTTCTCCACCGAGGCAAAGGTGGTCCAGGCCCGGTCGAATTCGGTGTTTTCGACCGCGGCCAGGTGGGACATGTACTCGGCAAAGGACTCGTTGAGCCAAAGGTCGTTCCACCAGCGCATCGTGACGAGGTCCCCGAACCACATGTGGGCCAGTTCGTGCAGCACGGTGATGGCGCGGCGTTCGATCTGGGCGTCGGTGACCTTTCCGCGGAAGACGTAGCCCTCGAGGATGGTCACCGCGCCGGCGTTTTCCATGGCACCGGCATTGAACTCGGGAACGAAGAGCTGATCGTACTTCTCGAAGGGGTACGGGAATCCGAACTGGGCCTCGAAGAACTCAAAACCCTGGCGGGTCAGTTCGAAGATGTTGTCGGCGTCCAGGTACTGCATGAGGGACTTGCGGGCGAACACTCCAAGCGGAATGACCCGGCCATCGGAGCTCGTGACCTTGCTGCGGACCGATTGGTACGGTCCCGCGATCAAGGCGGTGACGTAGGAAGAGATGCGGGGAGTGGGGGCGAAATGCCAAACCGAGCGCGCCCCGCCGTCGTCCCCGGGAGTGGTTTCCAGCGGTACGGGAGTGGGCGAGTTGGAGATGAGGTCCCAATGCGACGGTGCGGTGACCGTGAAGGTGAATGCGGCCTTCAGGTCCGGCTGCTCGAACACAGCGAACATGCGGCGCGAATCCGGCACCTCGAATTGCGTGTACAGGTAGGCCTCGTTGTCCACCGGGTCCACGAATCGGTGCAGGCCCTCACCGGTGTTCATGTACGGGGCATCGGCGACTACCTTCAGCTCGTTTTCGGCGGCGAGCCCGGGCAGTTGGATGCGCACGCCGTCGGACACCACCGCCGGATCGAGTTCGGTGCCGTTCAGCGTCACGCTGTGCACGGTTTCCGTGATCGCGTCGATGAAGCTCGAGGAACCCTCGACGGCGGAGAACTTCACCACGGTCGTGGAGCCGAAGACCGTGGCGCCCTTGGTCAAGTCGAGGGTGACGTCGTACGAGGTCACGGTGAGCAATTCTGCGCGCTGTCCGGCTTCGGCGCGCGTCAGGTTCAGGCCTGGCAAGGTTTGCCTCCAAGAATGGTTTCGAGAAGCCGGTTGGTTTCAGCCAGCGCCGGCGCTGTGAAGTCATTCTTTCACTTGATTCCGCCTTGGCAAGGAAGCTCGATCACAGTGTCGCCGGCGCGGGGTAGCGTTGGAATATGGGAAAGATGCGCGACTCGCTGGACCTCCGGGCACTCCGCTTTGCAGTGGCATTTCCGCTGCTGCTGGCCGCCGCATTTGCCGTGTGCGCCCTCATGTTGCGCAACAACCTCCCGGATCCCGTGGCCATCGCTTGGAATGCCGACGGCGGAATCAGCTTTGCGCCGTTCCTCGCCTACGTACTCGGCGGAGGAGGGTTTCTGGTCGTCGCGGGTTGGCTGGTGTTCATCCAGGCTGTTCCCCTTGCCCGGCCGGTGATTATGCGCAGGGTCATGATGGGCATGGGCCTCATGGTGACTCTCTTCATTACCTCCGTGCTGGCCGCTGGCCTTGTGGGGCAAACAGGCCTCGCCGACGCCCGCAGCTCGCACGTTGATGCCACGGTCCTTGCCCTCGGCGCGGGTGCGGCTTTGCCCTTGGGCGTGGTCATGATGATGGCTTTCAAACCGGACCCGCATTGGACTCCGGAAGACGACGCCGCCCTCGAGGCCGAGCGGATCCGGACGGAAGACCCTGGCCTGGCGGAAGATTCCATGTTGCTGTGGGTCCATGCGCGGAGTTCGGTGTTCGTCATGATCTGCGTCGCCACCTTGTTCCCGGCCATGCTGATCGCGATTGCGCTCCCGTGGTTGGGCGCATTGTTGGCAGTGGTCGCGGTCATCGGAGCGTGTTTCCTGTTCGTCCGGGTGAGGGCGGACAGGAGAGGGGTGCAGGTCTTTGTTGCGGGGGTCCTGCGGGTCCTCACGGTGCCGGCCGTTGACATCGCCGGCGCAGCCGCTCAGGAAGTCAGGGCCGCGGACTTTGGCGGCTGGGGACTCCGGCACCACGGAGGTGCGACGGCCATGCTCGTGAGCAGCGGTCCCGCCGTCGTCGTCCGCCAGGTCAGCGGCCGCAGGGTGGCGTTCAGCGCCGGGACCTCGGCCACTGCGGACCGGCTCGCCGGGATCCTGAACCGCGTCGCGGCACGTGCCCAGCGCGGCGAGCAGCCTCCAGCCCCGTGAGCGCCGGAAGGTCTCCCGGTCTGCCGGCTTCGTCTTAAGAGGTGGGCCGGGGCACGATCCTAGTAACCTAGGAACCGCATCCCTCAACGCCGCGCCCGGCTTTGCCGCGTTCGCGCGCCAGACTGAATGGACTTCCTGTGACCACACCCCGCGTCCACATTGCCACGGACCACGCCGGCATGGAGCTCAGCGCCCACCTCGTAAGCCACTTGACCGCCAAAGGCTACGACGTCGTTGACCACGGCCCCAAGGTGTACGACGCCCTCGATGACTACCCTTCGTTCTGCATCAACGCTGCCACCGCGGTGGTCGCCGACCAAGAAGCCGGCGTTCACGCATTGGGCATCGTCCTGGGCGGATCCGGCAACGGCGAACAAATCGCCGCGAACAAGGTCAAGGGTGTCCGGGCCGCGCTCGCCTGGAACCTTTCGACCGCAAAGCTTGCCCGGGAGCACAACGACGCCAACGTGGTTGCCGTCGGCGGCCGCCAGCACACCGTCGAGGAAGCCACCGAACTGATCGAGGCCTTCCTGGAAGAACCGTTCAGCAACGACGAACGCCACGTGCGCCGCATCGGAAAAATCGCTACCTACGAGAACACCGGCGAAATCGTTGCCTAATGCCTGAAGGGCATTCCAGCCATCGCCTGGCGCGCCAGTTCCAGGATGTTTTCGCCGGCCACGTGCTGGAAGTCTCCAGCCCCCAGGGCCGTTTCACCGCGGGTGCGGCGCTTTTGGACCGCCACGAACTGCTCGAAGCGACGGCGCACGGCAAGCAGCTCTTCCTCCGTTTTGACCACGGGGTGCTCCTGCATGTCCATCTGGGTCTCTACGGTGCGTGGAGCTTCGGTGGCGATGAATCCTTCACCGGGGCCTCGAGCATCGGGGCTCCGCGGCGGATCGGCGAACGGGAGAGTTTCTCGCAGGAAGCAGAGCAAGATGCCGGCGAAGGGGGCGCCAGAAGCTACGCGGGTCCGCCTGAGCCCGTGGGTGCCGTCCGCGTTCGCCTCATTTCAGCGAACGGCTGGGCGGATCTCAGGGGCGCCACGACATGCGCTGCGATCACCGATGCGGAGGCCGCTGCCGTCCTGGCGCGCCTGGGTCCCGATCCTCTCCACAACCGGCCCGACGATCGCGACGAGTTCGTCCGCCGCTTGCTGCGCCGCAAGACCGCCGTCGGGCTCCTCCTCATGGACCAGTCGGTCGTAGCCGGGATCGGGAACATCTATCGCGCGGAAGTGCTGTTCCGCCAGCGCGTTGATCCCTGGACCCCGGGCAGCTCTCTGGGCGCCGAAACCGCCGGACGACTGTGGGATGACACCGTGGCGGCGATGTCCGACGGCGTCCGTGACGGGCGGATTGTTACGACCCCATCGGCTTTGTGGAGCGGCGGGAACGCCGGAGCGCTCGACGGCGAGGCGCACTTTGTCTACAAGCGGCACGGACAGCCGTGCCGGCGATGCGGCGAAACAGTGGGACTGGCCGAGATCGGTGCGCGCAAACTCTATTGGTGCCCCGGCTGCCAGAACTGAAGTGCGCCTTTGGCGGGCGCAAACAGGCGGAAACACGAACAGGCGGAACACGAAGGGCCCCTCATGGAGGGGCCCTTCGTTCTGTGGAGGGGACGACGGGAATCGAACCCGCGTAATCAGTTTGGAAGACTGAGGCTTTACCATTAAGCTACGTCCCCGGGCAAGGCTGCATGGGTCTCTACGAATCCATCAGAGGGTTCCGTGCATCTTTCCGGTGGCTGTTGAAGCCGGATACAACTAAACCTAATTCAGGGGCCAAGTGTCAAATGTGCATTCTCCGGCGAGATGCCCGTAGACTGTCCTGTGCATTCACGGGGTGTAGCTCAGCTTGGCTAGAGCGCCTGCTTTGGGAGCAGGAAGTCGCAGGTTCAAATCCTGTCACCCCGACTCTGTGTGCCTGTTCCGATCCGGAACGCGGCAGAACCCCATCCCACAAAACCAGGAGTACTTAGACTGTGAAGAGCGCTGTCGAGAACCTCACCGCCACGCGGGTCAAGCTCAACGTTGAGGTTCCCTTTGAGGAACTGAAGCCGAGCATCGATGCCGCTTACAAGACCGTTGCTTCGCAGATCCAGGTTCCCGGGTTCCGCAAGGGCAAAGTTCCCTCCAAGCTGGTTGACCAGCGCGTTGGCCGCGGCTACGTCCTGGAGACCGCCATCAACGATGGCCTCAACGGCTGGTACCAGGCTGCCGTCCAGGAAACCGGCCTCCGTCCGCTGAGCCGTCCCGAGGTTGAGATCACCGAGGTTCCGGACCCGTCCTCGACCGACGGTGAACTGAAGTTCCAGGTTGAGATCGACGTCCGTCCCGAGGTTGAGCTCCCCGACTACGCCGGCATCAAGGTAGAGGTTGCCGCAGCCGATTCCTCCGACGCCGACGTCGACAAGGCCCTCGACGAGCTCCGCGGCCGCTTCGGCACGCTGAAGTCCGTTGACCGCCCGGCCGCCGATGGTGACTTCCTGACCATCGACATCACCGCCACGATCGACGGCGCTGAGATCGACTCCGCCACCGGCCTGTCCTACCAGGTTGGCGCAGGCACCATGCTTGAAGGCCTCGATGAGGCCGTCACCGGCCTTTCTGCCGAAGAAGAAGCAATCTTCGACACCACCCTGGTTGGCGGCGAGCACGCCGGCGAAGCAGCCCAGGTCAAGGTTGTTGTCAAGACCGTCAAGGAGCGCGAGCTTCCTGAGGCCAATGACGACTTCGCCCAGTTGGCATCCGAGTTCGACACCCTCGCCGAACTGCGTGAAGACCTTGCCAAGCAGGCCGCTGAGTCCAAGGTCGTCGGCCAGGGTGTCGAAGCCCGTGACAAGGTCCTGGACAAGCTCGTAGAGCTCATCGAGGTTCCGGTTCCGGACTCTGTAGTCGAAGAGCAGCTCGAAGCGCACTTCAACCCGGAGAACGCCCACGGTGAAGGCGATCACGACACCGAGGAACACCGCGCCGAGGTCAAGGCCAACACCGCCCGCGCCTTCCAGAACGAGATCATCCTTGACGCCATTGCCGACAAGGAAGAAGTGAGCGTCAGCCAGAACGAGCTGATCGACTACATCGTCACCACGGCAAGCCAGTACGGCATGGACCCGAACCAGTTCGCCCAGATCATCGATCAGAGCGGCCAGGTTCCCATGATGGTTTCCGAGGTCCGCCGCCGTAAGGCTCTCGCAGTTGTCCTCGGCCAGGCCGAGGTTGTCGACTCCGAGGGCAACAAGGTCGACCTCAGCGACTTCGTGCGCCCCGCGGGCGAAGAGGCCTCCGTCGAGGAAGCCGAAGAGGCAGCTGTTGTTCCGAGCGACGACCCCGCCGCAGTGAAGTTCTAGTTTCAACTCAAGCCGCCCCCGGATCATGGATCCGGGGGCGGCTTGGTTTAAGCCCCGGAACCGTGCAAAGTACGCCCTTCCGCAATCGTGCGCCGTCAGCGAACAGCGCGATTTGGGAGAACAAATCGCCGTGGAAAACGGTTAGTGTCCAAGTAGTGAAGATCAGGGATGGCAAGTTCAGCAATGGCCCTGTCACCAGCGAGAGGTAAGTACTTATGTCACAGCACGCAGAGGCCCCCAGGATGGCAACCGTCGATCCAGCGGCCCAGGACAACTACATCTACAACCGCCTGCTGAAAGAGCGCATCATCTGGCTCGGATCCGAAGTCCGTGACGAAAACGCCAACGCGATCTGCTCCCAGCTCCTCCTCCTCTCGGCTGAAGACCCTGAGAAGGACATCTACCTCTACATCAACTCGCCTGGCGGCTCCGTGACCGCCGGCATGGCTATCTACGACACCATGCAGTTCATCCCGAACGACGTCGTGACGGTTGCCACCGGCCTCGCGGCCTCCATGGGCCAGTTCCTCCTTTCCTCGGGCACCAAGGGCAAGCGCTACGCCACGCCCAACGCCCGCATCCTGATGCACCAGCCTTCCGGCGGCATCGGTGGCACGGCGTCGGACATCAAGATCCAGGCGGAGCTGATCCTTCACATGAAGAAGGTCATGGCCGAGCTGACAGCCGAACAGACCGGACAGACCGTGGAGACCATCCTCAAGGACAACGACCGCGACAAGTGGTTCACGGCCACCGAAGCGCTCGAGTACGGCTTCTTCGACAAGATCTCCGCCCACGCAGGCTCTGTGGCCGGTGGCGGCGGAACGGCCAACTCGTCGAATTCCGAGAAGTAACCGGCACCAAGAAACATTCAGATCAGGAGCAATGAAAATGAACTACAACTTTGGATGGTCTGCCGGTAATCTCCCGTCCAGCCGCTACGTCCTCCCGCAGTTCGAGGAGCGCACGCCCTACGGCTTCAAGCGCCAGGACCCGTACACGAAACTCTTCGAGGACCGCATCATCTTTCTCGGTGTGCAGGTTGACGACGCTTCTGCCGACGACATCATGGCCCAGCTGCTGGTGCTCGAGTCCACGGACCCGGACCGCGACATCACGTTGTACATCAACTCCCCGGGTGGCTCGTTCACGGCCATGACGGCGATCTACGACACGATGACGTACATTCGTCCGGAGATCCAGACCGTGTGCCTCGGCCAGGCGGCCAGCGCGGCGGCTGTGCTGCTCGCGGCAGGTACGGCGGGCAAACGCCTCGCCCTGCCCAACGCCCGGGTTCTGATCCACCAGCCGTCGCTGTCCGGCGGCCAGGGGGGCCAGGCTTCCGACCTCGAGATCCAGGCCGCAGAAGTCATGCGCATGCGCTCATGGCTTGAGGACACGCTGGCCAAGCACTCCGGTCGGACGCCGGAACAGGTCAACAACGATATCGAGCGCGACAAGATCCTCACCGCTGCCGAGGCAATGAACTACGGATTGATCGACCAGGTGCTCGATTCCCGCAAGATCAAGCCCCAGGCTATCGCCAGGTAACTGGCCAAAACTCGACGCCGGTGCGGTTCAGGAAATATGGACCGCATCGGCGTTCTGTTTCAACCCAAGCAGCCCATTGTGTCCTACAGTGGAAGTTGTCATGGTGGCGCCCCCGCTGCGATCGGCGCGAAATCGCGGATAGGTACGGGGCTGCACCACCCGCATGAAACGAAGGGATTCCCACATGGCTCGGATTGGCGAGAGCACGGATCTGCTGAAGTGTTCTTTCTGCGGAAAGAGCCAAAAGCAGGTTCGGAAGCTGATTGCCGGGCCCGGCGTGTACATCTGCGACGAGTGCATCGAACTCTGCAACGAGATCATCGAAGAGGAGCTCGCCGAAGTATCGGATCTCGGTAGCTTCGAGTTGCCCAAGCCGCGGGAGATCTTCGACTTCCTCCAGGAATACGTCATTGGGCAGGAGCCCGCGAAACGCTCCCTCGCCGTCGCGGTCTACAACCACTACAAGCGCATCCAAGCGGGCCACGCACCGAAGACCGGCCTCGGTGAAGGTGGACACCATGAGGACGTGGAGATCGCCAAGTCCAACATCCTGCTGATCGGTCCCACCGGCTGCGGCAAGACCTACTTGGCACAAACCCTTGCCCGCCGCCTGAACGTACCGTTCGCTGTTGCCGACGCCACGGCCCTGACGGAGGCCGGTTACGTTGGCGAAGACGTCGAAAACATCCTCCTGAAGCTCATCCAGGCCGCCGACTACGACGTCAAGAAGGCCGAACAAGGCATCATCTACATCGACGAGATCGACAAGATTTCGCGCAAGAGCGAGAATCCGTCCATCACGCGCGATGTGTCCGGCGAGGGTGTGCAGCAGGCGCTTCTTAAGATCCTCGAAGGCACAGTGGCCTCGGTTCCGCCCCAGGGCGGACGCAAACACCCGCACCAGGAATTCATCCAGATCGACACCACCAACGTGCTGTTCATTGTGGCCGGTGCGTTCGCCGGGCTCGAGGACATCATTGGATCGCGGTCCGGCCGCAAAGGCATAGGCTTCGGGGCCCCGCTCAACGAGGTCAAGGACAACGTGGACAGCTATGGCGAGGTGATGCCGGAGGATCTGCTCAAGTTCGGGCTGATTCCCGAATTCATCGGGCGCCTGCCCGTGATCACCACTGTGTCCAACCTTGACCGTTCCGCGCTCATCCAGATTCTCTCCAAGCCCAAGAACGCCCTGATCAAGCAGTACCAGAAGATGTTTCAGCTGGACGGCGTGGAGCTTTTGTTCGACGACGACGCCCTGGACTCGATCGCGGACCAAGCCCTTGAACGTGGCACCGGAGCCCGCGGCCTGCGTGCCATCATGGAGGAAGTGCTGCTACCGGTCATGTTCGACCTGCCAAGCAGGGACGACATCGCCAGCGTCGTCATCACTGCCGATGCCGTGAACAAGAAGGGCCAGCCCACCATGATCGCGCACGAGGTCATTGCGAAGCGTCGGAATAAGTCCGCCTAGCCAGAGGTTGGCATGATTGGTGCCGGACACCGTTTTCGTCCGCCTACCCGCGCCCCTTACGCCTATCGAAGGAGTTCCCTGTGCCCGAGCAGACCGCCAACAAGGTCGATTTCTGGTTCGATCCCATGTGCCCATTTGCCTGGGTGACATCCCGCTGGATCGGTGAAGTGGAAGACGTCCGCGGCATCGAGACCAACTGGAACGTCATGAGTCTCTCGGTCCTCAACGAAGGCCGCGAACTGCCTGCCGAATACACCGAGAAGATGAAGCAGGGCTGGGGACCTGTCCGGGTCATCATTGCCGCCCGCGAGCTGCACGGAGACGAATACGTCAAGCCGTTGTACGACGCGATGGGGTCCCTCATCCACCACGAAGGCATCAAGGATTTCGCCGAGGTCATCTCGAAGGCCCTGGCTGAAACCGGCCTTCCCGCCGAGTTGGCACGTTTCGCCGATTCCGAGGAATACGACGTCCAGCTGCGTGCAAGCCATGAATCGGGGATCTCCTTGGTGGGCCAGGATGTTGGCACCCCCGTGGTCGCCGTCAACGGCACGGCCTTCTTCGGTCCTGTCCTCACCCGTATTCCCCGTGGCGAGGAAGCCGGCCGGATCTGGGACGCCACCGTCACCTTGGCCGGGTACCCGCACTTCTTCGAACTCAAACGCAGCCGCACGGAAAGCCCGGAATTCAACTAGCCCGGAATTCAACCAGCTTGAGCCGTGGGCCAGGCTATTTCAGGAACCGCGACGTTCGACGGTCTGCGAGGATCTTTCCGTTTGTCTGGCAGCCAGGGCAATACTGCAATGACGTGTCGGCAAAGGACACCTCGCGGATCGTGGTTCCGCACACGGGGCAAGGCTGGCCCGCCCTGCCGTGGACCCGCATGGTGTTCCGCTTGGTGTCCTTGAGTTCGCTTGACGCTTTCCCGACGGCGGCGGCCACAGCCGCACCCAGGACGCTTTCGATGGACTCATAGAGGACACGGGTGGTGTCCTTGTCCAGCGACTTGGCGATCGCGAACGGTGAAATCCTGGCTGCGTGAAGGATCTCGTCGCTATAGGCGTTCCCGATGCCCGCGATGACGCCTTGGCTCCGAAGGACTCCCTTGATCTGGTGCGCGTTTGTGGAAAGGATTCCGGCCAAGGTCTCCTCCGTGAAGGCCGGGCTCAGCGGGTCCGGGCCAAGGGTCGCTATTCCCGGAACGTCCAGGGGCCTGCGCACCACGTATACGGCCAGGCTTTTCTTCGTCCCGGCCTCCGTCAGGTCCACTCCGACGTGGGTTGAACCGTCGCTCTTGGTGAAGCCAATCCTTGCCGCAATATTGCTGCCGCCCATCCGAAGCTGGGTTTGCGACGGCTGCTCCGTGTACCGGAGCCACCCGGCCTTGGCGAGGTGGAAGATGAAATGGATGCCTTCGGCGTCGAGGCTGACGAACTTTCCGAAGCGTTCCACACCGACGATCTTGCGACCCTCCAGCGCTGAGTAAGGGGGATCGGCTGTCTTCAGCACGGCAAAAGAGGTGATCTGGATCTTCGTCAGTTCGGCACCGAGAAGATTCCTGCCCAGAAAGGCAGTCAGCCCGGCCACCTCGGGAAGTTCTGGCATAGCAACACTGTGCCACAAAGCACCGGCACCCAGAACCCCGGAGGCCCGCAGCGAGGCGTCCGAATTACATGCCAGTAGTTCGTGAAGGGGGCTTGTGCTGGCCGGGGAGCGGGTCAAGAATAGAACTTACCCACTTCGAAAGAAGAGGGACACGGAAACCAGAGATTCAGTGATATACATCTGACGCAGCCTTCGGCAAAGTTGGATGCAAGCTACCAGTGACGAGGTAGGAAGACCTGAAAGTCCGAGGATTCCGCCAGACTGCCAAGACGTCACCGGGCAGCCGAAAAGTCGAAGCCCCACCAACGGCTAAACGCTGATGGGGCTTCCCCTTTGCCCTGAAATCCCAAGTGCCTGGAACTTCCCGGGCGGCCCGGAAAAACTCCCGGGCTCTTCCAAACTACGCCTGGGCGGGTTCCTCGGCAGGCGCCAGGACTACGTCGCTCACCGTGAGTTCGCCGTCCCCGGCCACCAGTGAAATCTCCTGGGCGTTGGCCGCGGCCTTCAGGTCTCCCAGTCCGGCTTCCAGCTGTGCCACAAATGACTCGGTAGCGGTGATCGTGGCCGACAGGACCTCGGTGCGCTGCTTGACCTTGGCCTCGGACTTGGCCTTGCGGATGCCGCTCAGCGCGATGCCGACGGTGCCCAGCATGGTGGTGTCGCCGTCGACGATTTCCACTGCTGCCGGCCACGCCGCGCGGTGGACCGAACCCGTGCGCCACCAGCTCCAGACCTCTTCGGTGGCGAAGGGCAGGAACGGCGCGAACAGGCGCAACAGCGCATCCAGCGTGGTGGCAAGGGCAGCAAGCACGGATGCCTGCTCGGTCTCGCCGGCCGCACCGTAGGCGCGGTCCTTGATGAGCTCCACGTAGTCGTCCGTGAACTGCCAGAAGAACGATTCCGTGATCTGCAGGGCGCGGGCGTAGTCGTAGTTGTCGAACGCCTTGGTGGACTGTGCCACGACATCGGCCAGCTGCGCGAGCAATGCCCGGTCTAAGGGGTTGCTCAGGACGGAGAGGTCCGCGCCGACCACCGAGTTCTCCGTGGCGCCCAGGTTCAACACGAACTTGGAGGCATTGAGCAGCTTGATGGCCAGGCGGCGCCCGATCTTCATCTGGGCGATCTCGTAGGCGGTGTCGGCGCCGAGCTTGGCCGAGGCGGCCCAGTAACGGACGGCGTCGGAGCCGAATTCGTTCAGGACGTCGGTGGGAACAACCACGTTGCCCTTGGACTTGGACATCTTCTTGCGGTCCGGGTCCAGGATCCAGCCCGAGATGGCGGCGTGCTTCCACGGCGCGCTGTCCTGCAGGGCATCTGCCCGGACAGCCGAGGAGAAGAGCCAGGTGCGGATGATGTCGTGGCCCTGCGGCCGGAGGTCGAAGGGGTAGACCTTGCCGAACAGTTCCTCGTCACGGCTCCAGCCGCCCACGATCTGCGGGGTCAGCGAAGACGTGGCCCAGGTGTCCAGGACATCCGCGTCGCCGATGAAGCCACTGGGCTGCTCGCGCTGGGACTCGTCGAAGCCGGGGGCCGCGTCCGCCGCAGGGTCCACGGGAAGGGACTCGTCGGACGGCAGGATCGGGTTCTCGTAGTCCGGGTTGCCCTGGGCATCCAGCGGGTACCAGACGGGGATCGGCACACCGAAGAAGCGCTGGCGTGAAACGAGCCAGTCACCGTTCAGCCCGGAAATCCAGTTCTCGTAGCGGGAACGCATGAACGACGGGTGGAACTCGATCTCGTGTCCGCGCGCGATCAACCGCTCGCGGCGGTCCTCGTCCCGTCCGCCATTGCGGATGTACCACTGGCGCGAGGTGACAACTTCAAGGGGCTTGTCGCCCTTTTCGAAGAAGTTCACGGGGTGCGTGATCTTCTTGGGCTCGCCATCCAGCAAATCGGCGGCGGCGAGAAGCTCGACCACCGCCTCCTTGGCAGAGAACGCAGTCTTGCCGGCAATCGCCGCGTAGGCTTCCTTGCCGGCGTCGGTGGTGATCCACTCGGGTGTCTCGGCGATGATGCGGCCGTCGCGGCCCATGATGGCGCGGGTGGGCAACTGCAGCTCGCGCCACCAGGTGACGTCGGTCAGGTCGCCGAAGGTACAGACCATGGCGATGCCGGAACCCTTGTCCGCCTTGGCGAGCGGATGGGCTTTGACCTCGAGTTCGACGTCGAACAGGGGAGACGTGACGGTCTTGCCGAACAGCGGCTGGTAGCGCTCGTCGTCGGGGTTCGCCACCAACGCGGCGCACGCGGCGAGGAGTTCCGGACGTGTTGTCTCGATGTAGATCTTCTCGCCGTCAGCGGTGAAGAAAGGGTAGCGGTAGTACGCGCCGGCAACCTCGCGGTCCTCGAGTTCGGCCTGCGCGACGGCGGTACGGAACGTCACGTCCCACAGGGTGGGGGCCTCGGCCATGTAGGCGTCACCGGCGTTCAGGTTCGCGAGGAAGGCACGCTGGGACACCGCACGGGAGGTGTCGTCGATGGTGCGGTAGGTGAGGTCCCAGTCAACGGACAGGCCGAGTGTCTGGAACAGGTTCTCGAAGACCTTTTCGTCTTCGACGGCGAGTTCCTCGCAGAGTTCGATGAAGTTCTGGCGCGAGACGACGTCGAAATCGCGCTGGTTCTTGGCCGGCTGTGCCGGCGGGCGGTAGTCGGCGTTGTAGGGAATGGCGGGATCGCAGCGGACGCCGTAGTAGTTCTGGACGCGGCGCTCGGTAGGCAGCCCGTTGTCGTCCCAGCCCATCGGGTAGAAGACGTTCTTGCCGGTCATGCGCATGTAGCGGGCCTGGACATCCGTCTGCGTGAACGAGAACATGTGGCCCACGTGGAGCGAACCGGATGCGGTGGGCGGGGGAGTGTCGATTGAGTAGACCTGCTCCCGGGTGGTGTCCGGGTTGAACTTGTAGGTTCCTTCGTCCAGCCAGCGCTGCGTCAGGGCAGCCTCGAGGCCTTCAAGGGCCGGCTTGTCGGGAACGTTGATGGGGGCGGTGGCGGGCGTGTCTGTACCCTGCGTTGATTCAGCCATGGGCCAATTGTTTCATGGCGCCCTTTGTTCCGTGGCACGCAGGGGTGCAGTAGCATGCGGGCCATGACGGAACTCAAGGACGTTTTGGTTATCAAGCGCATCTATGACGAAGCAGCGGACGACGACGGCTACCGGGTTCTGGTCGACAGGCTGTGGCCGCGAGGGGTATCCAAGGAACGCGCCCACCTGGATCTCTGGCTCAAGGAGATCGCTCCCTCGCCGCCCCTCCGTACCGAGTTTGCCCATATGCAGGAGCGATTCGAGGACTTCCGCCGCTCGTACCAGGCTGAGCTGGAACAGAATCCCGCCGTGGAGCAGTTGCTGGAGCTGGCGGCCGCGGAAAAGCGCGTCACGCTGCTCTACGGCGCCAGGGACCCTGAAATCAATCACGCCCGCGTCCTGCTGGAGTTCCTGCTGGGCGCCGGGAAGACGGACATATGACCACGCCGCAGCATCCGCGCTTCGCGCGGGCCTACGCCCGGGCGGTTCCGGCGATAAACCTGCGCGGCGGCACCGAACACCGGCGCACCCTGCTGGCTGGCCTGCGAGGCCGCGTCATCGAGGTTGGCGCCGGCGAGGGCTCGTCGTTCGGCCTGTACCCGGCCACCGTGGAAAGTGTCCTCGCGGTTGAACCTGATGACTACCTCAGGGAACTTGCTGGAGCCAAGGCGGGGCTTGCCGCAGTGCCGGTCACGGTTGTTCCCGGAACCGCCGAAAACATTCCAGTGGCCGACGGCGAGGCGGACGCCGTCGTAGTCAGCCTTGTCCTCTGTAGCGTCGCGGACCAGGCGGACGCGCTGGCGGAAATCCGCCGGGTGCTTCGGCCCGGCGGAACCCTGGCGTTCTACGAGCACGTGCGCTCGGACAAGCGGTTTCTCGCTGCCGTCGAAGATCTTCTCACTCCGGCCTGGCGGCACATGGCCGGAGGCTGCCATCCCAACCGCAACACCCTGCACGCGATCGGCGCAGCCGGCTTCCAGGTGCTGCACAGTGAGCGTTTCGGCTTCTCCGCCGGCCCGCTGTCGCCGTCGATCGCCCACATCCTTGGGCGTGCGGTTTCTCCCGGTGAACCGCGTTAGGGTGGTGCCATGACTGAGGAAGTACAGACGAAGACCGCAGTAGTGACCGGCGCCAGCACGGGAATCGGCGAAGCCACGGTGAGGGCCCTCACCGCCGAGGGTTGGAAGGTATTCGCCGTCGCCCGCCGTGCCGAGCGGCTTGAGGCACTCGGCGCCGAGAGCGGCGCCGTGCCGTTCGCCGCGGACATCACCAACGACGACGACGTCGCGGCCTTGCTCTCAGCCGTCACCGAGGCAGGGGGAGCGGACACGCTCATCAACATTGCCGGCGGTGCGCGGGGCGCCGACACCCTGGCCAATGCCCAGACCGAGGACTGGGACTGGATGTACCAAGTCAACGTGCTCGGCACCCTGAAGCTGACCCGGGCCTTCCTCCCGATGCTGCGGGCCAACGGCGAGGGCACCGTTTTGAACCTGACGTCGACGGCGGGATTCACGGCCTACGAAGGCGGCGGCGGGTACAACGCGGCCAAGTTCGCCCAGCACGCCATGACCGGCGCCCTGCGCCTGGAGGAAGCCGAGAACAACATCCGCGTCATCGAGGTGGCACCCGGCCTCGTCCGCACGGAGGAATTCGCTCTCAACCGCCTCGGCGATGCCACCGCTGCAGCCAAGGTATACGCCGGCGTCGAGAAGCCGCTCACCCCGGAGGACGTCGCCGACGTCGTCAAGTACGCGGTCTCATTGCCGCACCACATCAACCTGGACGAGATCATCGTCCGCCCGGTGGCGCAGGCCGCTACCCACAAGTTGATCCGCAAGGGCTAAGGTACCGGCGTCGCCGGCTCCCGCGCGGCAGCCCAAGTGGAGCTCGCAGTGCCGCTGCCGCTAGACTTGTGCCACAAGCTTTGACCCGGACATCACCGGTGAGCTTCCGGAAGAACGCCCCCGCCACCCCGGGGGTCAGTAGAACCGGACGGGTAAGCCCGTCACAGCAGCAATGAGCGGCCGACGCCGGAACAGCTCCTCTTCGAAGGGGCCGCGCCAGCGGCGGTAAGTGAGGTGGTACCGCGGTACCAGCGCTGTTGGAAACAACGCAGCTGGCGCCGTCCTCGCATCCTGAATGAAACTTTGTGTTCACCGGCTCAACCCAGGATGAAGAGATGACGTATTACCCCAAGGCCTCCACAGCTCTCTCCGGCACCCCACGAGGGGTGTCCGCCTCCGTGAAGTTCCCGGAGATCGAAGAGCGCATCCTCAAGTACTGGGATGAAGACGGCACCTTCCAAGCCAGCATCGACAACCGCAGCGCGGACCTGCCCGGAGGGCACCCCGGCAGCAACGAGTTCGTCTTCTATGACGGTCCTCCCTTCGCCAACGGGCTGCCCCACTACGGCCACCTCCTGACCGGCTACGCCAAGGACCTGGTGGGCCGCTACCAGACCCAGCGCGGCAAGCGCGTCGAACGGCGCTTCGGCTGGGACACCCACGGCTTGCCCGCCGAACTCGAGGCCATGAAGCAACTGGGCATGACGGACAAGACCCAGATCGAAGCCATGGGCATCGACAAGTTCAACGACGCCTGCCGCGCCTCGGTCATGAAGTACGCGGACGAATGGAAGAGCTACGTCACACGGCAGGCACGCTGGGTGGACTTCGACAACGACTACAAGACCCTCAACGTCGAGTACATGGAGTCTGTCCTTTGGGCCTTCAAGCAGCTCCACGAGAAGGGCCTCACCTACAACGGGTACCGCGTCCTGCCGTACTGCTGGAAGGACGAGACGCCGCTGTCCAACCATGAGTTGCGCATGGATGACGATGTCTACAAGAACCGCCAGGACCAGACCGTCACCGTGACCTTCCCCATCAAGGCAGGGGAGTCGGAACTCTCCAAGTCCCTTGAAGGCGTGCAGGCGCTCGCGTGGACCACGACCCCCTGGACGCTGCCCACCAACCTGGCGCTCGCCGTCGGGCCCGACATTTCTTACGCGGTGGTTCCGGCCGGTCCCAACGGGATCAAGGCCGCCTCCGCGGAGGCTCCGGTGAAGGGCAGCTTCCTGCTGGCCGCCGATCTCCTCGGCACCTACGCCAAGGATCTGGGGTACGACGACGGCGCTGCCGCTACCGCCGCCGTCACGGCAAGCTACACGGGCACCGAGTTGGCCGGCCTGGAGTACGAGCCGCTTTGGGACTACTTCTCCGATACCGAGAAGTACGGCACCCAGAACGCCTGGCGTTTCCTCGTGGCGGACTACGTCACCACCACCGACGGTACGGGCATCGTCCACCAGGCTCCGGCCTACGGCGAGGACGACCAGAAAGTCTGTGAGGACGCGGGCATCCCCGTGGTCCTTTCCGTCGACGAGGGCGCCAAGTTCCTCCACCTGTTCGCGCACGGATCGCTCGCCGAAATCTCCGGGCTGCAGGTGTTCGATGCCAACAAGCCGATCACCCAGGCACTGCGTTCCGGCGGTCGCTTGGTTCGCCAGGCCAGTTACGAGCACAGCTACCCGCACTGCTGGCGCTGCCGCAACCCCCTGATCTACCGTGCCGTGTCCTCCTGGTACGTGGAGGTCACCAAGTTCAAGGACCGGATGTCCGAACTGAACCAGGAGATCAACTGGATCCCGGGCAACGTCAAGGACGGACAGTTCGGCAAGTGGCTGGCCAATGCCCGCGACTGGTCCATCAGCCGCAACCGCTACTGGGGCTCGCCCATCCCGGTGTGGCAGTCCGACGACCCCGAGTACCCGCGCACGGACGTTTACGGCTCCCTCGCCGAGATGGAGGCCGATTTCGGCCGCCTTCCGATGAACAACGACGGCCAGGTCGACCTGCACCGCCCGTTCATCGACGAACTGACCCGGCCCAACCCGGACGACCCGCGCTCGCCTGAAGAGGGCCAGTCCACCATGCGCCGGGTGGAGGACGTCCTGGATGTCTGGTTCGACTCGGGCTCCATGCCCTACGGGCAGGTGCACTATCCTTTCCAGAACGAGGAATGGTTCGACACCCACAACCCTGCCGACTTCATCGTCGAGTACATCGGGCAGACCCGCGGCTGGTTCTACATGCTGCACATCCTGTCCACGGCACTCTTCGACCGGCCGGCCTTCCGCAATGTGATCAGCCATGGCATCGTGCTGGGTTCGGACGGGCAAAAGATGTCCAAGAGCCTGCGCAACTACCCGGACGTCTCCGAGGTCCTGGACCGCGACGGCTCCGACGCCATGCGCTGGTTCCTGATGTCCAGCCCCATCCTGCGCGGCGGCAACCTCGTGGTCACCGAACAGGGAATCCGCGACGGCGTCCGCCAAGTCATCCTGCCGCTGTGGAACGTGTACAGCTTCTTCACGCTGTACACGAACGCTTCCCACACAGTGGATGGGACAGCCGCTGGCTATGACGCCGAGCTGCGCTACGACGGCTACACGGACACCATGGACCAGTACTTGCTGGCAAACACCGGTGACCTCGTCCGCAACGTCACCTCCAGCCTGGACGAATACGACATTTCCGGGGCTTGCGATGAACTGCGCAGCTACCTGGATATGCTCACCAACTGGTATGTCCGCCGCAGCCGCCAGCGCTTCTTCGACGAGAACACCGACGCCTTCGACGCCCTCTACACGGCGCTCGAAGCGGTCTGCCGAGTCTCGGCGTCGCTCCTTCCTTTGGTTTCCGAGGAGATCTGGCGCGGCCTGACCGGCGGGCGCTCCGTGCACTTGGCTGACTGGCCCGAGGCGTCGCTGTTCCCGGCGAACCCGGAACTCGTCGAGGCGATGGACCGGGTCCAGCAGATCTGCTCCACCGGTTCCAGCCTGCGCAAGGCCGCCAACCTCCGCGTTCGCTTGCCGCTGCAGGAACTCACTGTGGTGGCACCCGGTGCTGATGCGCTGGCAGGCTTCGCCGCCGTCGTCGCGGATGAACTGAACCTGCGTTCCGTGCGCCTCCTCGACGCCGCCACGGCGTCGCCGGAGGAATTCGGCATCGAGCAGAAACTCGTGGTCAATGCCCGCGCGGCAGGTCCGCGACTGGGCAAGAACGTCCAGCAGGCCATCAAGGGTTCCAAATCCGGCGACTGGTCTGTTTCCGATGCGGGAGTGGTCACGGCGGGCGGCCTTGAGCTGGAACCGCAGGAGTACACGCTCGAGACTGTCGTCGCGGAATCTGCTGACGGCTCGTCCGCGGCCGTCGCTGTCCTTCCGGGCGGCGGCTTCGTGGTCCTGAACACCGAAGTCACTCCGGAACTGGCAGCCGAAGGCCTGGCTCGCGACATGGTCCGCGCCATCCAGCAGGCCCGCAAGGACGCAGGACTCAACGTGAGCGACCGCATCCACACCACGGTCTTGGCCGTCCACGACGTCGTTGACGCCTTGCGCGCCAACGAAGAGCTGGTCAAGACCGAAACCCTGTCCCTCAAGCTCGACCCCGTCGTCTCCGGCGACGCCGCCGAGCCGCAGATCACCGTTACCAAGATCGAGGCCTAGTACATGAGCGACGAATTCTCCGTAGAAAGCGTCTACGCCGAACTCCTGGGCCGCGCCCCGGAAAACAAAATGGAGCCGCGGCTCGCGCCCTTGTACCGGGCGATGGATGTGCTGGGGGAGCCCAACAAGGCGTTCCCGATCATTCACATCACGGGCACCAACGGCAAGACCTCAACAGCCCGGATGATCGAGGCCGGGCTTCGTGCCCACGGATTGAGCACAGGCCGCTACACGAGTCCGCACCTGTCGAAGGTCACCGAGCGCATCAGCATCGACGGCGAGCCGGTTTCGGACGAGACCTTTGTCCGGATCTGGGACGAGATCCGTCCGTACCTCGAAATCGTGGACAAGGAGCTCGAGGCGGATGGCCAGCCCAGGCTCACGTACTTCGAGTGCCTGACCATCCTGGGCTTCGCGATCTTCGCGGACCAACCCGTGAACGTCGCCGTGATTGAAGTGGGGCTCGGCGGCATCACCGACGCCACGAATGTGGGCGATGGACAGGTTTCCGTGGTGACGCCGATTTCGCTTGACCACACGGATCTCCTCGGCGATACCACCGAGGATATCGCCCGCGAGAAGGCCGGAATCATCAAGCCCGGCGGCTTCCTGATCAGCGCGGCCCAGCCGGTGGACGCAGCGCAGGTGCTCCTTGAGAAGGCGCGCGAGGTTGGGGTGCCGTTCCGCTTCGAAGGCGTCGAATTCGGCGTCGAGTCCCGCAGCGTTGCCGTCGGAGGCCAAGTCCTGACCATCCAGGGGCTCGCGGGCCGCTATGAGGACCTGCTGCTTCCCTTGCACGGCGCCCACCAGGCCGAGAACGCGGCCGTCGCGGTCGCGGCCCTGGAAGCGTTCTTCGGTGGCGGTGAAAAAGAGCTCGACGGCGACCTCCTGCGCGAAGCGTTCGGCAGCGTCACGTCGCCTGGCCGTCTTGAAGTGGTGCGCACCGCTCCCACGATCATCGTGGATGCGGCCCACAACCCTGACGGCATCCGCGTCTCGGCCGAGGCAATTGAAGAGGCCTTCAGCTTCAGCAAGCTGGTGGTGGTCCTCGGGGTCCTCAAGGAAAAGGACGCGGAGGAAATCCTGCGGCAGCTCAAGGAATCGCTGGGTGGACTGGCAGAGGAGTTCTGCTTCACACAGTCCAGCTCGCCGAGGGCCATCCCGGCGGCGCAACTGGCCGATCTCGCCGTCGACCTTGGCTTCGGTGCGGACAATGTCCACATTGCCGAGAAGCTGGATGACGCGATCGAGTGGGCCGTGGAGCGTGCCGAAGCGAACGATGACCTGGCCGGCGGCGTACTCGTCACGGGTTCCATCACCGTGGTGGCCGAGGCCCGCATGCTCCTGGGGAAGGTTGGTTCCTGAGCATGGCCAAACTCACCAAAGCCCAGCGCGAATGGCGGCCCGGGATGCCCAAGAAGCGCCGCTCCACCAAGGTGATGTTCGCTTCGACCGTCCTGCTTTTGGAGGCCTTCGTCGCGTTCTTCGCCACCTTGGCAGTCTTCGGACTGAAGCGCGGAGAGGTGCAGCCGGCCCTGATCCTGACCTTCGGCATCAGCCTGAGCGTCATCCTGATCCTGGCCTGTGCCGTGCTTAGCAAGCCGTGGGGCATCGGGGTCGGCTGGGTAATGCAGCTGGTCTTGATTCTTTCCGGCTTCGTCGAGCCCACGATGTTCGTGGTGGGGGTCCTGTTCGCGGCCTGCTGGTGGTACGGCATCCGTGCCGGCATCAGAATCGACCGCGAGAACGCCCAGCGTGATCGTGAGCAAGCCGAATGGAACGCTTCGCACGGGGACTCTGGGGGCAGCGCGGGCGTCGCCTGAGCGAAACCCCGTAAACTGGCTGGGAAACCCACACATCCAACATTGGAGCAACCGTGAGCATTGAGCGCACCCTTGTACTGATCAAGCCCGACGGCGTCGCCCGCAACTTGAGCGGCAGCATCCTCGCCCGCATCGAGTCCAAGGGATACTCCTTGGTCGAATTGAAGAAGGTCAACGCAACCCGCGATCTCCTTGAGCAGCACTACGAAGAGCACCTGGGCAAG
Organism: Arthrobacter sp. FW306-1B-G06A; assembly: GCF_058781765.1. Classification (NCBI taxonomy): domain Bacteria; kingdom Bacillati; phylum Actinomycetota; class Actinomycetes; order Micrococcales; family Micrococcaceae; genus Arthrobacter; species Arthrobacter sp. FW306-1B-G06A. The sequence continues at coordinate 57,301 of NZ_JBYSXB010000026.1, forward strand.
CCGTTCTACGAGCCGCTGGTCGAGTTCATGCTCAGCGGCCCGGTTGTCGCTGCCATCTTCGAGGGCCACCGCGTGATCGAAGGCTTCCGTTCCCTTGCTGGAACCACGGACCCGACGACGGCGGCGCCCGGCACCATCCGCGGTGACTTCGGCCGTGACTGGGGCCTGGCTGTGCAGCAGAACCTGGTCCACGGTTCCGATTCGGTGGATTCCGCCGAGCGCGAGATCAAGATCTGGTTCGGCGCGTAGTTTTCAGACACACCAAAAGCGGAAGGGGTCCATGTTCACGCGAACATGGGCCCCTTCCGCTGTTGACGGCTTGGTGCTTAGTAACCCGACGTACCGATGAAGACGTTGATGAAGGCAAAGAAAATACTGGCGATCACGCCAACGTAGAGCAGCGCGGAAATGATCCAACCGGATTCGCTCAGGATCTTGGCCAGTCCTGCGGGCGCTGGAATGACTCCGTGCGCCACGTTCCTGATGGTCACGAAGACGAAGAGCGGGATCATGCATGCCCACACCACCATGCAGAACGGGCACAGGATATGAATGACATACAGGGCCTGGGACCAGAGCCAGACGATGAAGATGAACCCCAGTGTGACGCCCGTCTGCAGTCCGATCCAATACCAGCGGGCGAACTTGGCCCCGGCAAAGATCGCCATGGCGGTGGTGATGATCACGGCGAAGGCGACAATCCCGATGAACATGTTGGGGAAACCGAAAACCGAACTCTGCGGTGTTTTCATGACGCTGCCACAGGACACCCACGGATTGAGGTCGCAGGCCGTTATGTGGTTGGGGTCCATGAGAACCTGCAGCTTTTCCAGCACGAGTGCGCCGGACGCAAGCCACGCGATGGCGCCGGTGGCGAGCAAGAGCCAGGCAAAGGGGCGGTCGCGGACCATGCGCGGCATGGCTGCGTCGTCGGTGTGCTTGCCGGTTCCCTCCTGCATGAGGGAGGGGGCATCGTTATTGGCCAGGTTCGGGCTGGCGGGGCTCGGCATGGTTGGCTGTCCTTTTCTGGATGGCCCGGCGCAGGACCGGGGACTGCTCTTGGGAGGATTCTAGCCGCGGAGGCTGGAGGACGCGTCCAGCAAAGGCGGCGGCACGGAAGCTTTCAGGGCATGCTTCCTGCCGGGAGTGCGGGCGTGTGAGAGAATGAACATGGCCGGAAGCCGATCCACATGCGGAATCCGGTCCGGTATCTTGTTCCCAAGACCGCCAATCATTTGCAGGGCATGCCCAGGATCCAATGATCCCCGGCAGGGCCGCAGTGACCATGGACGGCACCTGGTTGTGGCATTAGAACAACGGGTTTGGAGCGAAGCCGGCTTTCCGTGGATGCCGCACCCCCATGCTGGTGCGAACCGGAAAGACTACTACTGACTTCTGTCAACGCCTGCGGGTTTTGACAATATTGCCCCTCTGGGCACCGGATGTGGCGGTTGCGCAAGGGCAGGAGTGTTGCCACATATGGATAACGAGCAAGTTGTAGCCGCCGCCGAAGATGCGGCGTCCACCGAGACCACCGAAGCACCCAAAAAGGTCACCCGCACCCGCCGCAAGGCTGCACCGAAGACGGCCGCCGCGGATGAAGCCCCCGACGCCGGAGCTGCCGCAACCGCCGCCGAGCCTATCGCCGAAGCGAGCGACGCGGAAACGCCCAAGGCTTCCCTCCGGCGCACCAGGGCTCGAAAGAAGGTCGAAACCTCCGAGCCGCTGCCGGGTTTCGCTGAAGAAGCGTCCACGGAAGGTGGCGAGGCACCGGAGGCTGCTGCCGCCGTCGTACCTGAAATAGCACCAGAGGCCGAAGCCGCCCCCGAAAAACCGGTCCGCCGGCGTCGTACGACGAGGGCAAAGAGCGCCGAGCCCGTTGCCGAAGAAGCCCCGGTTGAAACACCGGCTGCCGACGTTGCGTCGCCCGGGGAAACCACTGTGGAGCCGCCGGCCGAGGAGCCCGCGCCCGAGGAAACCACCGGGGAGCCGGCCGTCGACGCCGAAGCCGCAAGTCCGATCGCGTCGCTGTTCCTGGAACCTGCCTCCGTCACGTCCATGATCTTCCAGGCACCTGACTTGAACGCCGTTGTCCGTCCGGCCGTCGTCGACGAGGAACCGCGGGCCGAAGCTGAGGAAGGTTCCGAGGAGAACGAACTGGACGAAGCCGGCAGCCGCCGTCGGCGTCGCAGCCGTGGCCGTCGCGGACGCCGGGGCACCGAGCGTGATGACGCGGGAGAAGAAACCTCTGCGGAATCCGAGGACGAGGCAGAAGCCGGTACCGAGGAGGCCCTCGAAGAAGGCGTGACCTCCCGCCGTCGCCGGCGCCGTCGTCGCGGCGATCAGGACCTGGAACTGACGGGCGGCGGAGACGACGATCCCCCCAACACGGTGACCCGCGTCCGCGCTCCCCGCGCGCACGTTGAGTCCACCAGCGGCTCCGACCGAGTCACGAGCGTCAAGGGCTCCACCCGACTTGAAGCAAAGAAGCAGCGCCGCCGCGAATCCCGCGAGACCGGCCGCCGCCGCCAGGTCATCACCGAAGCCGAATTCCTGGCCCGCCGTGAGTCCGTCGACCGCCAGATGATCGTTCGCCAGCGCGACGACAGGATCCAGATCGGTGTCCTCGAAGACGGCGTGCTCGCGGAGCATTTCGTGTCCAAGACACAGCAGGATTCCCTCATCGGCAACGTTTACCTGGGCAAGGTCCAGAACGTGCTGCCGTCGATGGAAGCCGCATTCGTAGACATCGGGCGCGGCCGCAACGCCGTACTGTACGCCGGTGAAGTCAACTGGGATGCCGTCACCCTGGAAGGCAAACCGCGCCGCATCGAGAACGCCCTGAAGTCAGGCGACTCCGTGCTGGTCCAGGTCACCAAGGACCCGGTGGGCCACAAGGGCGCACGCCTGACGAGCCAGATTTCACTTCCCGGCCGCTACCTTGTGTACGTACCGGGCGGGTCAATGACGGGAATTTCCCGCAAGCTGCCCGACGTCGAGCGCAACCGCCTGAAGAAAATCCTCAAGGACCGCCTCCCGGAGAACGCGGGCGTTATTGTCCGCACCGCCGCCGAGGGTGCTTCCGAGGAAGAGCTGACGCACGATATCAACCGCTTGCGCGCCCAGTGGGAAGGCATTGAAAGCCAGTCCACGTCCACCAAGATCCTGGCTCCGGAACTGTTGTACGGCGAACCGGACCTCACCATCAAGGTTGTCCGTGACGTCTTCAACGAGGACTTCTCCAAGCTCATCGTCTCCGGCGATGAAGCCTGGGACACCATCGAGGCCTACGTCACGTACGTGGCGCCGGACCTGGTGGGACGCCTTGAGAAGTGGACCTCGGACCAGGACATTTTCTCGGCATGGCGCGTGGACGAACAGATCCACAAGGCCTTGGAGCGCAAGGTCTTCCTGCCCTCCGGTGGTTCGCTCGTGATCGACCGCACGGAGGCCATGACGGTTGTCGACGTCAACACCGGGAAGTTCACCGGCAGCGGCGGCAACCTCGAGGAGACCGTCACCAAGAACAACCTTGAGGCTGCCGAGGAAGTGGTCCGCCAGCTCCGCTTGCGCGACATCGGTGGAATCATCGTCATCGACTTCATCGACATGGTCCTGGAATCCAACCGCGATCTCGTGTTGCGCCGCCTGGTCGAGTGCCTCGGCCGGGACCGTACCAAGCACCAGGTCGCCGAGGTGACCTCGCTTGGATTGGTCCAGATGACCCGCAAGCGCATGGGCACCGGCCTGCTGGAGGTCTTCGGCGAGCAGTGCGAGACGTGCGCAGGGCGCGGAATCGTCACGCACGACGAGCCCGTGGAGCACCGTCGGGCCAACGTCGTGGCAGCTGAACACCACCACCCGCGCACGGAGTCACAGCCAGCCGTCCGCCCCGAGCAGCGCAAGCGTCGCCGCGGCCGCGGCACGGGGCCGGGGACCACTGAACTGCCCGTCACCCCTTCGGTGCCGGTCCACACTGTGGAATCCACCGACCCGAACCGGCAGGCAGCCACCCGTGCAGCCCTTGCCACCATCGCGGCTGCAGCCCACGCTGCCCACCTGCACGACGACGAGCTCCACCACGCGGCGGAATTGCTCGCCGACGGGCACGCAGCGGAAGTAGCCCCGGTCCAGGCCCCAGCGGCCCCGGTCCAGGCTCCGGCCGCTGCTTCGAGTGGCGAGGAACGTTCGAAGCCTGTGCTGCGATTCGGCGGCGAGGAAGTTGCGTTGCCTTTCGTCCATCACGAAGAGGAGGCTGCAAGTGGCACACCTGCCATGAGCCTGGACCTATTGGCACAGGCATTCGCAGGCCTCGGAGAAGCTCCGGACACCCCCACGACGTCAACGTCAGCCAAGGAAACCCCCGCAGGGGCCCCCGCAGCCGTTGCAAGCGGTGAATCCCCGGACTCGGGTTCGCGTGGACGCCGAGGCCGACGCAACCGTAGCGCCAGCCGGGCCCAGGGTGCCGCCAACGCCACCAACGTGGAGCACCACGAGGTTGCCGCGGCTGCTTCCGGTGGGGCCGCGCACGAGGCCAAGGCAGCAGACGCCGCCCCGACGAAGCCGACGGCGGCAGCGGAACCGATCATCCTCGGCGTCGGTGTGCCGAAGTCCGAACTCTGAACGCAGTACCGTGCCTAAGCCCCGGCCGTTTCCGCTCCTGTGGAAACCGCCGGGGTTTCGGCGTTGTGGGCCAATCCGCCGACCCTGGCAGTCCGGTTGCAATGGGCGATTTCAGCGGGCGAGGCGTGATCAGGGTTAAGCTGGGGGACTGACACGGGGTGCCGCGCACCGAGCCGGCTGAGACCAGACCCGTTGAACCTGTCCGGTTAGCACCGGCGAAGGGATGTCTCGCATGACTGTTTCGGCGCAATCATCTGTCTACCCGCTCAAGGCCATCCAGCGCCCCATCCCCAGGGTCCTCAGCATCGCCGGCTCGGACCCCTCAGGTGGTGCCGGGATCCAGGCAGACCTGAAGAGCATTGCGGCCAACGGCGGCTACGGCATGGCCGTCATCACGGCGCTCACTGTACAAAACACACAGGGCGTCACTGGCGTCCATGTGCCTCCCGTGGAGTTCCTGCGCCAGCAATTGGACGCCATTAGCGACGACATCACGGTTGATGCCGTCAAGATCGGCATGCTCGGGGACGCGGCGGTCATCCACGAAGTCCGCCGCTGGCTCGGCAAGGCGCGCCCCTCCGTCGTCGTCCTGGATCCAGTGATGATCGCGACCAGCGGCGACAGGCTCCTCGCGGAGTCCGCTGAAACCGCACTGCGGGAACTGCTGCCCCTCGCAGACCTGGTGACCCCCAACCTTCCGGAATTGGCCATGCTGCTTGGCGAGCCTGTTGCCACTGATTGGGCATCGGCGTTGGAGCAAGGCAAACGCCTGGCCGCTAGCTGCGGAAACACCGTCCTGGTGAAGGGGGGCCATCTGCAGGGAGCCGGCTGCCCCGATGCCCTGGTCAATACCGGGGGAGTCCTGAGCCAGGACGTGGTGGAATTCGCCGGCCAACGGGTGGAGACCCGCAATAGCCATGGGACGGGATGTTCCCTGTCGTCGGCGATGGCGACGGCCAAGGCGCGGCTCGGCGATTGGGAGTCTGCTTTGCGTGTCGTCAAGCCCTGGCTCCAGGAGGCGCTGACCCGGTCCGAGGTGCTGGAAGTAGGGAAGGGCAACGGGCCGATCCATCATTTCCACGCGCTCCAGCAGGCCCTTCAACCGGGGGACTTCGCCGTCCGGATGTGGGACGCCGCCCAAACGGAACTGGCAGCCATTTATGGCTTGGACTTCATCCAGCACTTGCAATCCGGTGGTCTCAGCGAAGCGAATTTCAGCTACTATCTGTCCCAGGATGCCATCTATCTCAACGGCTATTCCAGGGTCCTGGCGCGGGCAAGCGCCCTCGCTCCGAGTGAAACCGAACAGCTGTTCTGGGCCCGCGGCTCGCAGATGTGCCTTGAAGTCGAATCCGAGCTGCACCGGAATTGGCTCAGTGGACGCCAGGTGAGCGGAGAGCTGGGCCCGGTCACCAAGGCCTACGTGGACCACTTGCTGGCGGCATCGGCGTCGGGAAGCTATGCGGTGCTGGTTGCTGCCGTGTTGCCTTGCTACTGGTTGTACGCCGAGGTGGGACAGCGGCTCCACCATGGGTTTGTCGAGGCCGGAGCATCGGACAAGCACCCCTATGCGGATTGGCTGCGCACCTACGCGGACGAGGCGTTCGCGGAGGCCACCCGCAAGGCGATCGACATCACGGATGCCGCCGCGCAGGTTGCGTCGCCCGCAGAGCGCACAGCGATGATGGAGGCGTTTGCCCAATCCTGCCGCTATGAAACGGCGTTCTTCGATGCTCCAAGGTTGCACGGCTGAGCCGGTCTTCCGGGGAGGAGGCACCGGAACGGGGCCCGTCCCCGCAGGCGTTGCAGCGTGTCGGCGTGAGGATCCGAGCTTTTCACGGCCGGCAGGGTAAGGTGGACGGGCACGGTACCGGATGGCGGCATAGCCAGTCTGTGGCAGCCATCACGTGGCAGCCTCCGGACCTGGCCTCATTTGCAGCCGAAGGCGAAACTAGCGTAATCTAGATCTTCGGTGCTTACGCCAACACTTGGGTTATGCCCCTAGAAACCGTTCATTTGGAACTGACCTTTCATTTAGAACTATTCGAGGGATGACTCATGGATTCCGTACCGGAGTCCACGGCGTTGAGGCACAGCGTGAACCAGGCCCGTTTTTGGATCGGGGTTCCGCACGCAAATTTAGTAATAAACGTCGAGAGAAGTGAGTGCCCAAGTGGTGTACGCGATTGTCCGCGCAGGCGGCCGCCAAGAAAAGGTTTCCGTTGGAGACTACGTAACCCTGAACCGCGTCCCCGGTGGAGCCGGCAGCACCCTTGAGCTGCCCGCACTGCTCCTGGTGGACGGTGACAAGGTCACCTCCGCAGCTGCGGATCTGGCCAAGGTCAAGGTTACGGCTGAGATCCTCGAAGACCTCCGTGGTCCGAAGATCGTCATCCAGAAGTTCAAGAACAAGACCGGCTACAAGAAGCGCCAGGGTCACCGTCAAGAACTGACCAAGATCAAGATCACCGGTATCAAGTAACCACTGGTTGCTGTTCAGGTTTTCAACAGATTCCCCAGAATTTAAAGGCAGGCATTTCAAATGGCACATAAAAAAGGCGCGAGCTCCACTCGCAACGGTCGTGACTCCAACGCCCAGTACCTCGGCGTGAAGCGCTTCGGTGGCCAGGTCGTTTCCGCAGGCGAGATCATCGTCCGCCAGCGCGGCACCCACTTCCACCCGGGCGCCGGTGTCGGCCGCGGTGGCGACGACACCCTGTTCGCCCTGCAGGCAGGCGCGGTTGAGTTCGGTACTCGCCGTGGCCGTCGCGTAGTGAACATCGTTGCTGCTGCAGCTGCAGAGTAATAACACGTTCTGAACGGGTGGAGCGGGCCGTATGGCCCGCTCCACCTGTCTTTTTAACCGCACTAGAATTTACTAGGGCGGGCGGCCGCGCAACAGCGGCGCAACACGCATTTCAAGCAGTAATTTCCACATAGAGGAGAAACACGTGGCGACCTTCGTAGACCGGGTAGTACTTCACGTATCCGGCGGAACAGGCGGCCACGGCTGTGTTTCTGTTAAGCGCGAGAAGTTCAAGCCCCTCGGTGGACCCGACGGCGGCAACGGCGGCAACGGCGGCGACGTCATCCTGCGCGTCGATGCCCAAACCACCACCCTGCTTGATTACCACCACGCACCGCACCGCCACGCAACCAACGGCGGCCCGGGCATGGGCGACTGGCGGGGCGGCAAGAACGGTGAAACCCTCGTCCTTCCCGTCCCGGACGGCACGGTGGTCAAGACCAAGGACGGCGTCGTCCTTGCTGACCTCGTCGGCGAAGGCACCGAGTTCGTCGCCGCCGCAGGCGGCATGGGCGGCCTTGGTAACTCTTCGTTGTCTTCGCAGAAGCGCAGGGCGCCCGGTTTCGCCCTCCTCGGTATTGAAGGCGAGTCCAGCGACATCGTCCTGGAACTGAAGTCCATCGCAGACATCGCGCTGGTTGGCTTCCCCTCCGCGGGCAAGTCGAGCCTTGTCGCGGCGATGTCCGCGGCGCGGCCCAAGATCGCCGACTACCCGTTTACCACCCTGATCCCCAACCTTGGCGTGGTCCAGGCCGGTGACGTCCGGTTCACCATCGCCGACGTTCCCGGGCTGATCGAGGGCGCCAGCGAGGGCAAGGGCCTCGGCCACAACTTCCTGCGCCACGTAGAGCGTTGCGCCGCGCTGGTGCACGTGCTGGACTGCGGAACCTTGGAAGCGGACAGGGACCCGCTCACCGATCTTGCGATCATCGAGCAAGAGCTGGACAAGTACGCGGTGGACATGAGCTACGCCGGCGTTGACGGCGAAGTGGTCCCCTTGAACGAGCGCCCCAAGCTTGTGGTCCTGAACAAGGTGGACTTGCCTGACGGTCGGGATATGGCCGAGTTCGTCCGCCCAGAACTGGAACAGCGCGGCTACCGCGTCTTCGAAGTCTCTGCCACGAGCCATGAAGGCCTGCGCCAATTGAGCTTCGCCATGGGCGAGATCGTCATGGCCGCCCGCAAGGCCGTTGCGATTGCGCCTCCCAAGGTCGCAGCGCCTGTCCTGCGCCCCCGGGCCGTCAACGAGTCCGGCTTCAAGATCCGCCGCGAGGAGAAGAACCTCGAACCGCTCTTCCGCGTGCTCGGGGAAAAGCCGGTCCGCTGGGTCAAGCAGACCGATTTCACCAACGAAGAAGCCATTGGCTACCTCGCCGATCGACTGGCCAAGCTCGGCATCGAAAACGAGTTGTTCAAGATGGGTGCCGTTCCGGGCGACACCGTGGTGATCGGCGAGGAAGACGGCGTGGTGTTCGACTGGGAGCCCACCATGATGGCGGGCGCCGAACTCCTGGCGACGCCTCGAGGAACCGACATTCGCGTTGCCGACATCGGCGACCGTCCCACCCGTTCGCAGAAGCGCGACGAGCAGCTCGAGCGCCGCGAGGCCAAGGCTGCAGCACGTGCCGAGCTCGAAGCCGAGCGGAAGGCGGGAATCTGGACCGAGTCCGTCAGCGGCCGCCGTCTGCCCAAGCCCCTGAAGGAAAGCGGCCTGGAAGCCGGAAATGACGACTAGCACGGCCCGCATCGCTGAAGTCACCGAAGGCGACGACGCCGCGGAACGCCAGGCGTTGGCCGGCGCCAAGCGGATTGTGGTCAAAGTAGGTTCGTCCTCGTTGACCAGCATCAAAGGCGGCATCTCGGAGAAAGCGCTGACGGCCCTGGTCCACGCCCTGGCCGAGAAGCGAAATTCCGGGACGGAGATCATCCTGGTCTCCTCCGGTGCCATCGCGGCGGGTCTCGCACCGCTCGGGCTCGCCAAGCGTCCCAAGGACCTCGCCACGCAGCAGGCTGCGGCCAGTGTGGGCCAAGGGCTTTTGATGGCGCGCTATTCGCAGGCTTTTGCTGCGCACGGGGTCACGGTCAGCCAAGTCCTGTTGACTGCCGATGACCTGATGCGGCGCACCCAGCACAGCAACGCATACCGGGCGCTCGACCGCTTGCTGAACCTCGGCGTCGTGCCGGTCGTGAACGAAAACGACACCGTGGCAACCCACGAAATCCGCTTCGGTGACAACGACCGGCTGGCCGCCTTGGTGGCGCACCTTGTCCGGGCCGACGCGCTGGTCCTGCTGTCCGACGTCGACGCCCTGTATGACGGTCCGCCGTCGTTGGGTGCAAAGCGCATTCCGCTCGTTACCGGTCCCGCCGACCTCGTCGGCGTGACCATCGGCAAGGCGGGCAAAGCCGGCGTCGGTACCGGCGGCATGACCACCAAGGTGGAGGCGGCCTCGATCGCCGCGGGCTCCGGCATCCACGCCCTCGTCACGTCCACGGCCAATGCCGCCGCTGCACTGGCCGGCGAGGACGTGGGCACTTGGTTCGCCATCAACGGCAACCGCAAACCGGTTCGCCTGCTGTGGCTGGCCCACCTCGCTTCGGTTCGGGGCCGTTTGATCCTCGACGACGGCGCCGTCAAGGCGGTGCGCGACCGTCACACCTCGCTGCTGCCCGCCGGAATATCGTCGGTGCAGGGGGACTTCGAGCCCGGCGATCCCGTGGAGATGGTTTCCGCCGACGGCACCGTGATTGCGAGGGGACTGGTGAACTACTCCGCGGAAGAGCTTCCCCGCATGCTTGGCCGTTCAACCAAGGAGCTCGCCAAGGACCTTGGCCGTGGATATGACCGCGTAGTTGTTCATGTTGACGACCTCGTACTGGTCCAGCCGTCCCGCTCCACTAAACTTGGAGAATGACTGAGGCCCTTACCCCTGATTCTCCTGTGATAACCGACGCCCTGGCTTCCGGCAATGCCACCCGGGTGCCGGAAACTCCGGAGCTGGGAACCGCGCCGCTCACGCCCGGGCAAGTGGAGGCGGCCGTGCATTCGATCGCGGACCGCTCCCGGCAGGCAGCGCGGCACATGGCCCAGGCGAACCGTGCCTGGAAGGACCGCGCCCTGCGCGCTATCGGCGCGGCCCTCCGGGAACAGCAGGATTCAATCCTCGCCGCCAACGCGAAGGATGTTGAGTCCGGCCGCAACAACGGAACCTCCGTTGCCATGCTGGACCGCCTGACCTTGACTCCTGCCCGCATCGGCGGCCTTGTGGCCGCCCTTGAAAACCTGGCGGGTCTGCCGGATCCCGTGGGCAACGTCGTCCGTGGCCAGACCCTCCCCAACGGCCTGCGCTTGCGCCAGGTCAACGTGCCCATGGGAGTAGTCGCTGCGATCTACGAGGCCCGCCCCAACGTCACGGTCGATATCGCCGGACTTGCCTTGAAGAGCGGCAATGCCGTGATCCTGCGCGGCGGATCGGCTGCCGCCCACACCAACGCAGCCCTTGTGACCATCCTCCGCGATGCGCTGGAATCCGTAGGGCTGCCGGCTGACGCCGTCCAGAGCGTGGACGAGTTCGGCCGCGAGGGCGCGAATGTCCTGATGCGTGCCCGTGGCCGCGTGGACGTGCTGATTCCCCGCGGTGGACGGGACCTGATTCAGACTGTGGTGAACAACTCGTCTGTGCCCGTCATTGAGACCGGCGAAGGCAACGTGCACATCTTCATCGATGAGTCCGCCAGCGAAGAGATGGCCGTCGACATCCTGCTCAACGCCAAGACCCAGCGCCCCAGTGTGTGCAACACCGTGGAAACCCTCCTGGTCCACTCGAAATCCACCGTGCTGCCCGCGGTCGCCGCCGCACTTCGTTCCGCCGGGGTCACCCTGCATGTCGACTCCCGGATTGAAGCGGCGCTGTCCGGCTCCGTGGACACGGTCCCCGCCGACGACGTCGATTGGGCTACGGAATACATGGACCTTGACCTCGCTGTTGCGATGGTGGACAACCTTGACGAGGCCGTCTCGCATATCCGCAAATGGTCGACCGGCCACACGGAGGCCATCCTGACGAACAATCTGGCGAACGCTGAGAAGTTCATTGCGGACATCGACTCGGCGGCGGTCATCGTGAACGCTTCCACGCGCTTCACCGATGGCGGCGAACTCGGGCTGGGCGCCGAGGTGGGAATCTCCACCCAGAAGCTGCACGCACGCGGTCCCATGGGCCTGACCGAGCTGACCACCACGAAATGGATCGTCCAGGGTGAAGGCCAGGTCCGCGCCTAGCAACGCTGTAACATAGAACAGAAGTCCTGAACGGCGGGAGGATCCGCCGTCGAAATCCTTTGAACCGCTAGGGGAGAAAATGCAGTTTCAGCAGATCGCCATTTCAATTCTCACGCAAGGGGGCGAGAGCGGAGCCGAAGCGCCGGCACCGTTGTGGGCTGAACCTTGGGTTTTCGGTGTCTCCATGTTCTGCATCCTGCTGGTCCTGATGTTTGTGGCAGTCTCCTACACGAACCTTGGCAACCGTCACGACGCCGTCGAAGAACATTCGGATCCGCACCGCCAGCACCCGGCCAAGCACCCAGGGCTGGGTCACTAACATTTCCGCCGCGAAACCCTTCGAGGAAACGGGGCGCCGACTTCGCTTGGGCGTGATGGGTGGGACGTTCGATCCCATTCACCACGGCCACTTGGTTGCTGCCAGTGAGGTTGCTGCCAAGTTCCGCTTGGACGAGGTGGTCTTCGTGCCCACCGGACAGCCCTGGCAGAAATCGCACAAGCAAGTCAGCGAAGCCGAGCACCGGTACTTGATGACGGTCATTGCCACGGCTTCCAACCCCAATTTCACGGTGAGCCGTGTGGACGTGGACCGCCCCGGTCCCACCTTCACGATCGATACCCTGCGGGATCTGCGGACGCAGCGGCCGGATGCGGACTTGTTCTTCATCACGGGCGCGGACGCCCTGGCACAGATCCTGTCCTGGAAAGATGTCGACGAGCTTTGGTCCTTGGCGCATTTTGTCGGTGTCACCAGGCCCGGTCATGTTCTTGACGGCATGGGCAGGGAAGACGTCAGTCTGTTGGAAGTGCCCGCCATGGCGATTTCGTCGACGGATTGCCGCGCCCGCGTGGGTGCAGGCAATCCGGTCTGGTACCTCGTACCTGACGGAGTAGTGCAGTACATCGCCAAATACAAGCTGTACTCGGGCAAACCCGGCATGGGGGAGCCCCTGCATGCTATGACCGGAACAGAACACCAAGCCCGTACCGAGTGAGTTTTGAATGAGCCAGGAACAGCCCCCCATCCCTAGCCGGCGCGAGCTTCGACGAGCCCGGGACGCACGCCTGGAAGAAACAGGCGCACGCCCCGCGGTAGCCGAGGCCGTTACCTCCGACGACGCCAACCACGCGTCCGGCGGCGCCTCGGCCAATCGGGTGCGCCGGGTGGCAGATGCTCCCTTGGACGCCAAACCCGCCTCGGAACGTTCCTCCCAGGCGCGTGCACGCGACCGCGCCGCCCTCCGTGCCATCAAGGAACTCGCGGACAAGGAGCAGCAGCTTTCCCGCGGCGGTCCGCCCACGCGCCGTCAGCTGCGCCTCCAGCAATTGCAGGAAGAAGTTGCACCGGGCACCTCGGCGATCCCCGTTGTCCCGGCACCGGGCTCAGGGCCAAGGACATCCAGTGTCCCGGTCCAGGCTCCCGGCAGGCAGCAGTCCGGTCCTGATCGCCCGGGCGTTTTGCCCGGCGGCGGCGTCCGCGTCACGGCAGGACCTCCTCCCGGTGCGCCGGAAATGACCGTGGAGCAGGCCTTGATGGCCCGCGAGCTTTTGGCCGCCCAAGCGAACAACCAGTCCAACAAGCTTGAGCACATCGCTGCAATGGAATCTGCGGTGCAGAAAGTCCCCGCCGCCGAATCCGCGGTTTCCGGTGCCGACGTCGAGCCGGCGGACCCGGAGGCCCTGGCCGAACAGATCGCCCAGGCTGAACGCGAGGCCATCCTCAACAAGAGGGCCATGGCCAAGCAGAGGCTCGCCGAACAGAACAGCCGTCCTTCCGGGCCTGTCCGTGCTGAACCTTCCGTAGCCAGCAACCTCGCCATGGTGACGCCCCTGGAATTCGTGAAGGTTCCGGGACTCGATCGTCCCGTCATGAAGCCGCCCGGCACCACATTCGTTCCCCTTGTGACCTCCCCGGCGCCGAAACTGAAGCCGGGGCAGTCGGCGTCGGGCAAGCCACGCAACCTGCGCGGCCGCGCAGGCGTGCTGGCGCGCGCAGAGGCCGCTGCGAAAGCGGCCGGTCGACGCCCGACGTCGGGCCCCGAACCCGATGGCGAAGCGCTGGCCGAGGCGGCAGAACATCCGCCCATTTCGGCAAGTTCGGCCTACGGACTTGAACCGCTCGACGCCGCGACGGCGGGACTTGGGCGCGCCCAGCGTACCCGGCTCCTGGTCCTGGGACTGGTTGGCATCGGAGCCATCGCCCTGATTGCGGGCATCATCATGATCACCAGCGGACTTTCCCGCTGACCATAACGGCTTTTGCCACCAAACAGGCTTCGTCTATTCTCGAAGCCGCATACAAGGAGTCCCGTGACTGCACATGAACAATCCGTCCTCTTGGCCCGCCACGCCGCCCGCGCGGCAGCGGACAAGCTGGCCGAGGACATCATCGCCCTCGACGTCAGCGAACGTCTGGCCCTGACTGACGTCTTCCTGATCGCCTCGGCCCCGACCGAGCGCCAGGTCAACGCCATCGTCGACGGTATCGAGGAAGAGCTGCTCAAGCAGGATCTCCGCCCGGTCCGCCGCGAAGGACGTTCCGAGGGCCGCTGGGTCCTCTTGGACTACGCAGACATCGTGGTGCACGTCCAGCACTCCGAGGACAGGGTCTTCTATGCCCTGGAACGCCTCTGGAAAGACTGCCCCGTAGTGGACCTGGAACTCGGTGACGACGCCTCGGCGAAGGCTCCCGCCGTCGAGGAATCCTAGGCTTTAAGGCACAAACCAACTGAATATGCCCGATTTGGAATTTTCGGAAATGCTGTTCTAAGATATTTGAGTTGCTTCGGAGGAATCCGAAAACTAGACGGGGTTTTCCGGCCAGTTCATGGTTCGTGAAGCAGCGAAAATATGGGGCTGTGGCGCAGCTGGTAGCGCACCTGCATGGCATGCAGGGGGTCAGGGGTTCGAGTCCCCTCAGCTCCACCATGGAGGCCTTGCTTGGAACGTGGGTTTTATGTTCCGGGCAGGGCCTCAGATTTTTTGGAAATTGAAAGAGCCACCCCGCCGGGGGTGGCTCTTTCGTTTCTCCGGCATTTTCAGCGGTGTCTTGGGTTGTAGGCAAGAACGCGTAAATCCTGGCACCCTCGCTTAGCCGCCGCGTGTATGCAACAGTGGGCTCAGCATGCCTCCACCACTTTCCCAACCGATTACGGTTTACTATGAGGCATTACCGTCTGGCGGCTCGCGGTCATTCGCGGGCCCACCGCAAAACAGCCACCGACAATACAGGGGGATAGTCCTTGGTAACTATGGCCGATGTTGCGCGGGTAGCGGGCGTTTCCAGGAGCACTGTGTCCTATGCCCTCAGTGGTGTCCGGCCGATTGCTCCCGAAACGCGGGAGCGCATCCTGAAGGCCATGTCCGATCTTGGCTATACGCCGAACCTGCTCGCCCAGGGCTTGGCCGGCAAACGGACCGGTATCGTCTCCTTGATTTTTCCGGTCGGGGAGCAAGGCATGAACACCACGGAATTCGAATACGTCCAAGGTGCCGCCGAGCAGGCGCGTGCTGACGGATACCATCTCCTTCTGTGGCCAATGGACCCCGACGACCTGGGCGAGATGCAGCGGATCGTGGCCCAGGGCCTCGTAGATGGAATCCTCCTGATGGAAGTCAGGTCATTCGACGAACGGATTCCTGTCCTGCTGGAAACCGGTGTTCCCTTCGTCACGATCGGACGGCCCACGGATGCTGATGGCCTGACATTCGTGGACGCAGATTTCGAAGCTATGGGGGAGCTGGCAGTGTCGCATCTCGTCAGCCTGGGGCACACTGAGATCGGCCTTGTGACGCATTCGCGTGAGTCCCTGGACAGCGGATACGGCCCGATGGTCCGATCCTGGGATGCCGTTGCAGCTGCTGCGTCGAGGCACGGGATCAGCGCTCGGCTGTATCCGGCCACGAGCTCACTTGCCGGCGGTCGCGAGGTGTTTGGACAGATCCTGGAAGAATCTCCGGAAACAACCGGGCTCGTGATGATCAACGAAGCGGCGACTGCAGGCCTTCTGGGTGCGGCGGCGGCCCACGGTTGGCGAGTGCCCGAGTCTCTCTCCATTGTCGCGATCAACACCAGTGCCGGCTCCGCGGAGCGCTTCATGCCCGCCCTGACGACGGCGTCCGCCGAACCGAGCGTCATGGGTCGTGAAGCAGCACAATTCCTTACCCGGCGCCTCAGGAGTGACGGGCCGGATGCCGTGCAGTGGCTCGCTGAACCGGTGTTGACGTTGCGCGGAAGCACCGCCGTGGCACGCGCCGTGCAGCCGTAGAATCGCCCCGCCGTCCGGGTGCAGTCCGCCAATTCGAGGCATTCATTACGCGCTCCTATCGAACGTGATTGTGACATTTGACACACCGTCGCGCTGCCAACTACTGTCGAGCCATCGACCCGCGTCGACAAGGCGCGTCGACGAACGGCGATGAGATTCCTCCTGATACAACATGGCGGATGGTCACCGATCAGAGTTCCCGGAGACTAAGGAAGTAAGTCGTGCTTGGAATCATTCGGTACCAATCATCCGAATTGACGATGCGGTCGATGTCGCGCAAACCTGAGCGGGAATTCGCCGGCTTCCGCCGCGGATCCACGAGTAGCCGCGTCCCCTTGTTCCCGGCTCGTGAAGGCCCCGGAATAGCGCGTGGACGGAACCTGGAGACCGCTGCCTGCTTCTGAGTTCCGGGACCGGGCGCAGGAGGAGCCAATGATGCCCGTCCACAGCATGTAAGCGCTTGCCCTGTGCCGGTTGTGCCCGCAGAGGCCTACCCACCCCGGCGCCGCGGTGGTCCCACCCTTAGCCAACATCTCCCCAATCATCACAACAACCTCTTGGAGGTAACCCGCATGGAAACGTCGACCAAACCTGCCCAGTCCGCGTTCGAAGGTGGCCGGAAGTGAAAGCGATTCGACGGTTCACGGTACGAACGGTTCTGCCGGAAGCAATCGCCCCGCTCGCACGATTGGCGAAGAACCTGCGCTGGTCCTGGCATTTGCCGACACGCGAACTGTTCTCCGCGCTGAACGCCGAAGCCTGGGAGCAAAGCAATCATGACCCCATGACCTTCCTCGGCCTGGTTAGCCGCGAGGAACTGCAGGAGCTCGCAGCGGATGGCGCCGTCGTCGAGCGTGTTCAGCAGGCGGCTTCGGATCTGGACCGGTACTTGGGTGAGCCGCGCTGGTACCAGGGCCTGGGTCCGGATGCTCCGGCGTGCATCGCGTATTTCTCGCCCGAGTTCGGCATCACCGAGGTTCTTCCGCAGTATTCGGGCGGCTTGGGGATCCTGGCCGGTGACCATCTGAAGGCAGCCTCGGATTTGGGCGTGCCGTTGATCGGCGTCGGGCTGCTGTACCAGGCGGGCTACTTCAAGCAGTCCCTGTCCCGGGACGCCTGGCAGCAGGAGACCTACCCGGTCCTTGACCCCGACGGCCTGCCGCTGACACTGCTCCGTGAGGAAGACGGTTCGCCGGCCCTGGTCACGCTTCCCCTGCCGGGCGACCGGACGCTGCGCGCGCACATTTGGCGGGCCGACGTCGGGCGCGTGCCGCTGCTATTGCTCGATTCGAACGTTCCGGCCAATGACGACGCCGCGCGCGGGATCACGGACCGCCTCTACGGCGGCGGCGGTGACCACCGCCTGCAGCAGGAACTGCTGCT
>NZ_JBYSXB010000027.1:0-74355 GCF_058781765.1 Arthrobacter sp. FW306-1B-G06A
AGCCCGCCCCGGGCGAGTACCCCGTGATCGACCGGAACGACGCCCCGATCCGTGCCTTCAAGGATGACGTGCTGGCCCACTTCGGCAAGCCGCTGATCGACGTCCGCTCCCCTGAGGAATACACCGGCCAGCGCACCCACATGCCTGCCTACCCCGAAGAGGGCGCCCTGCGCGGGGGGCACATCCCCACCGCGGCGTCCATCCCGTGGGCACGCGCCGCTGCCGAAGACGGCACGTACCGTAACCGGACCGAACTTGAGGACCTCTATCTCGGGGAAGCGGGCCTCACGGAAGGCGACGACGTCGTGGCCTACTGCCGTATCGGCGAGCGTTCCAGCCACACCTGGTTCGCCCTGAAGTACCTGCTTGGTTTCGAAACGGTCCGCAACTACGACGGTTCCTGGACGGAGTGGGGCAACGCGGTGCGCGTCCCGATCGCCAAGGGCGCTGAGCGGGGCTCCGTCCCCGCACTCGCCGGAAAGTAGTCCGGAATCTCCGGGCCCTGCCCGATAGGCCTGCCACCTTGGCTAGGCCATATTCAAGCAACAGGAGCCAGACCGGCCCGGACTTGCGTAAGCTGGAAGTGATGAGTACTTATACTTTGCCCGCCGCATTGGCGGAAATTGTCGATGACTTCCAGGCACTGACCGAGCCCGATCGCCTTCAGCTGTTGCTTGAGTTCTCGCGTGGGCTCCCGGCTTTGCCGGAACGGCTGCTGGACCACCCTGAGCTGCTGGAACAAGTGGTGGAGTGCCAGTCGCCGCTGTTCCTGACCATTGAACAGGAAAAGAACCCCGACGGCGTCGCTTACCGTTTGTTCTTCAAGGCACCGCCGGAGGCACCTACCACGCGCGGCTTCGCGGGGGTTCTGCACGAAGGACTGGATGGGCTGACTGCCGCGGAGATCCTGGCTGTACCGGATGACATGCCGGAACTGCTGGGCCTCACCCGGGCAATCACTCCCTTGCGCATGCGTGGCATGACGGCCATGCTGGGGCGGATCAAGCGCAAGGTCGCCGCGGCGGACCGCTTGTTGTCCTGATCCGGGATACCGGGAATGGCCAAGAAACAGGCTTCACAGGGAACGCCGGCCACAGCCGTACTGGCTGCGGCCGGCGTTCCTTTCACGCTGCACCCCTATGCGCACGATCCTTCGGCGCCCAGCTACGGGCTTGAAGCGGCCGAGGTCCTCGGTATCGATCCCGAGCGGGTCTTCAAGACTTTGATGGTGGACATTGACGGCAAGCTGGCGGTAGGCATAGTTCCGGTCAGCGGCACGCTGGATCTCAAGGCAATCGCGGCAGCTCTCGGATCGAAGAAGGCCACCATGGCCGACCCCAAGATGGCCGAGCGGCGCACCGGCTATGTCCTGGGCGGGATTTCCCCGCTGGGCCAGCGCCAGCCGTCGCCAACTGTGCTCGACGAATCGGCGTTGGCCTTCGGCACGGTCCTCGTGTCCGGTGGACGCCGCGGCCTGGACATCGAGCTGGACCCCGCAGACCTTATCCGGCTGACCGGCGCACGCACCGCGCCGATCGGCAGCCCCTAGCAAACGCCGGCAGTAGCACCGGCATGCTCACGCCGACACAGGCCCGCCGCGGGGCGTGAGGTGCGGAGCGAGCCATGAGCGCACCAACCGCTCCCATTTCTGCGGATCCACATTCCACTCCTTCGTGTGGCGCGCGCCTTCGAAAGGTTCGAAGGTGACCATGTCGGGATTCTTTTCGGCGAGGCTGGCCGAGGGTTCGTAGGGAACATACTCATCGTCCACGCTGTGGATGACCAGGGTTGGAGTCCGCAATTCGACGGCGCGGGCATCCCAGTCCATCGCCTTCAAGTCGACGGGCGCGGCCAGGCCGGTCAGGCGCCTGCCCAACGGGTGCCCCAACATGAGCTGCCCGTAACGGCCCACGGCGTAGGGGATCCTGTTGATCTGCGCGTGGTGCGCCAGGACGTTGACCCAGTTGATCACGGGTGCGTCCAGGACCATGGCCCTGATCACATGGCGGTGATGCGAGAGATCGGCCGTCTGCAGGCAGATCGCCCCGCCCATCGACCACCCGAACAGGACCACTTCGTGGGCGCCGTGCGCGAGTGCGTACTCAATGGCGGCGTCGACGTCGTGCCATTCCGTCGACCCCAGGCCGTACCGCCCGTCCGGGGCAGACGGCGCCAGGCCGTCGTTCCGGTAGGAAATGAGCAGGCTGTTGAGCCCAAGGTCGTGCGCTACGCGCGCGGCTCGCAAGCCTTCGAGCCGCGTGGCCCCACGGCCATGGACCATGATCGCCCAGGTTTTCGCCGGTTTCCCGGCGCTTGACGGAACCAGCCACGCAGGCGCCTGCCCACCCTCGACGTCGATCTGTATGTCTTCGGAGTCCAGGCCAAGCGCCGCCGGGGAGTCGTACACAGCACCGCTCCACCACCCGCGCCGGGCCGTCGACAGATCCCCGCTATAGACTTCCTCGACTTCGCGCTGCACCGTCCGTTCGGCGGGCGAATAGGACACGATCCGACCGATCCGCGCGAACCCTGTCCCGCCCGCGAAGAAGAGGCTGAACACGCCGTCGACGGTTGTGTCCGGGGTGGCCGCGAGAATGACCTGGAGCCCCTTATCACCGCGTACCACCGCCAACACCTCCTGGTCGGCCTCGCGCGTTGAGGGGGTAATGACACGCCGGGCAAAATAGGCTGCGAGCGCAGAAGACCCTGCGCCCAGCAAGCCGGCGATGCTGCTTCCAGCAACGATCCCCGCAACGGCCCATTTGGCGCGGACGGACATTTTCGCACCGGTCTCAACGTTTGGCGCAGCTCGGGTCATGGATGCCATGTGACCATTCTCCCGGTTGCGGGGCAGTGTTCCGAACAGCGCCCTCTGTGGCGTTTCCTCGCGGGAGGCAACACCGCGGCGAGAACAGAATTGCCGCGCGAAACCATGCCTCCCGGCACGGCTCAGGTCTACGCTGTAGCCATGAGTGAACCAATCGTCATCCTTACCGAAGAGCCTCTCGGCCCGGACGACCGCGTCAATATTGCCAAACTGATCGACGGCGGAGACTCGCCCCTGGTGGTGCTGGTGCCCGCAAACACCGAACGGCATTTGTTGGTGGACTTCCTTGAGAACCTCTCGTTGCTTGAAGTAGCCAAGGCATTCCGGGATCTGCTCGCGGAGGCGCCGGATCCGCAGTCGGAGCGGGCCCAGGCTGCCGAGGCCTTGTCGGCGTCGCTCGCGGCCCTGGATGGGCTGGGTGGCGGGGTGACTGGTGAAATCGTCGACGGCGGCGCGGTGGCAGGCTTGGTGTCCAAGGTCAAGGCTCTCAATGCCGCGCAGGCCGTCGTCGTCACGCGCCCGCACGCGATCGCCGATACCTTGCATACAGACTGGGCGAACAAGGCCCAGGATCAGTTGGGGCTGCCCGTCCTGCATCTCTATGCCGGCTCGGGATTTATCGGCGACTCGTGAGCGTTGAGTGAGCATGAGCACTGCAGATAACAGGAAGTACTTCCAAGCCGCGGACCCCTTGGCCGGGGTTCCCCTCCAGGATGTCCCGAAGGACGGGCAATGCGTGGAGAAAACGGACGCCGAGTGGCGCGAGGAACTTACCCCGGAGGAGTTCAGGGTTCTTCGCCAAGCCGGAACGGAACGCCCGTACACGGGTGAGTACTGGGACACCCATACGGCAGGCGTCTACCAGTGCCGCGCGTGCGGCGCAGAGCTTTTCACCAGCAACGAGAAATTCGATTCCCATTGCGGCTGGCCGTCCTTCTGGGCACCACTCGCGGAAGGCACAGTCCGTTACATCCACGACCGTACTTTGGGAATGGAACGGGTGGAGGTCCGCTGCGCCAATTGCGATTCCCACTTGGGGCACGTTTTCGCGGGTGAGGGCTACGGCACACCTACTGACCAGCGGTATTGCATAAATTCCGTTTCGCTCAGGCTTGTCGAGTCCCGGGCCGGGCAGTAGCGCCAAGCTACCGGCAGTCCCCAAGGCCAGCCCTCCCCGGGCTGGATCTTCCGGGGCTGCCGGAGCCACTTGCGAAAGAGTTTCTTATGCTCGAGCCACTTTTGAATTAGCGACTCTGGCCGCTTGCTACGCTCGCCTCAGAACAATGATTCTTGAGGAAAGGCACCGTCGACGATGACCATCACCGTTACCACCACCCGTCCGCGCATCACCTCTGACAACCGGGACTGGATTTCCCTGAAGGCCGCGGCCACTGCCCTCCAGGCGTTCCAAAGCCAGGACGGTTCCATCCAGGATTCCCTCCACCACGAGGCTGCCCGGGCATACACGGCCACCATCACGGAAGCCATCAAGAGCATGGCACCTGCGTTCCCGCATGACGCCGCCTATCTCGAACTCCTGGTCGCGGACTTCGGCCGCTGGGCCGACGCCGGCTTCGGAGTTCCGGACTTCCTCGACTCACTGCTGGCCTTCCAGCCGCAGGAACACCGCGAAGACGGGCTCCAGCACCTCGTAGTGTTCCCCATGTACACCCAGAACGGCAGCACGAGCCGTCTCGTGGAAGCGGTCCTGATCGAGGTGATCTGGCCCGAGTTCATCGGCGCCTTGGAGGCCGGCGACTACTCCAACAAGCTGTTCGTACCCATCCGTTTCGTGGATTTCACTCCCGGGTACGACACGAATTCGGCCGTCCTCTTCCCCGAGACCGTTGCAGTGCGGGAAACGCCTGCCTTCACGTGGGGCGCCATCTTCGCAGACCGCGAGGCCGCCCGCTTCCGCCGCGTGCTCAAAGCAGCCGCCGCAACGACGTCCCTGCAGCTTCCCCCAGATGCCGCCGAGCTGCTGGATGACCAGGAACTCACGCAGCGCACGTTCGTCATGTGGGACCTGATCCACGACCGCACCCACATGCGCGGCGACCTTCCCTTCGATCCGTTCATGATCAAGCAACGGATGCCGTTCTTCCTCTACTCGCTCGAGGAGCTCCGCTGCGACCTGACGGCTTTCCGCGAATCCGTCCGGATCGAAAAGGACGAGGATGCCTCCCCGGACGCCCGGCGCCACGCGAAGCTCGTGCAGTACGCCGTCATCTTCGACCGCATCTTCCGCTTCGCGATCACCGGCAACCGGGTCCGCAACTACGACGGACTGGGCGGCCAGCTCCTCTTCGCCTGGATGCACCAGCACCACGTCCTGCACTGGACCGACAGCAAGCTCAGCATCGACTGGGACGAGGCAGCCGACGTCGTGATCGAGCTCGGTGCCCGGATCGAAGAACTGTACTGGCGCTCGATCGACCGCCCCAAGGCCGCCCACTGGCTTGCAGCGTATAAGCTCATTTCCGGTACGGTCACTCCGCACCCGGCTTCGGTCTGGGCGAAGGGCCCGGAGGCACTGCCGCTCGACGGGCCGCCCCGCGGCCTCACAGACCAGGTCCTCGACGACGAATTCCCCCTGTCCATGTTCTACGAAGCACTGGAGAAGAAAATGCGTCCGATCATCGAATCAACCACCGGTATCACCGGGCAGACCGCAGCCTCATGACCGGCGGACCGCTGACTGTCGTCGTCACAGGTGGCAGCAACTCTTCCGGCATCGCCGTGGCCCGCACCTTCGCGCTGGCCGGGCACCGGGTCTTCACCATCGGCTCAAACGAGGCCCGAATCGAGGCTGCAGCGGCCGAAGCGGGCGACGACGTCACTCCCCTCGTATGCGATCTTTCCCGGCTTGAGTCCGTGCGCGAACTCGCCTCGGAGATCCACGGGAGCACGGAAAGGGTCGACGGCGTCATCCATCTGGTGGGAGGGTGGCGCGGAGCCAAGGGAATCGAAGACCAGCCGGACGAAGACTGGGCCGCCCTTGAGCAAAGCGCCATCACCACCCTGAGGAATGTCTCCAGGGTCTTCTACAAGGATGTCGCCTCTTCCCCCACGGGCCGTTTCGCCATGGTAAGTTCGACGGCGGTCGCCGCACCTACCGCCGGGGCCGCCACCTACGCGGCGGCCAAGGCTGCCGCGGAGACCTGGACCCTGGCCGTGGCTGACGGTTTCCGCCGCGATCAATCAGGAAACAAGGACGAACCAACGGAGCAGCACAGCGCCGCCGTCGTCTTCGTGGTGAAGTCGCTCCTGGACGCGGCGATGCGGCGGGAGCACCCGGAGCGGAAATTCCCCGGGTACACGGACGTCGAGGACTTGGCGGCGGCCGCCGTCGGGCTCTTCGACAAGCCTGCAGCGGAACTGAACGGACAGCGCCTCCTCCTGGCCAAATAGACTGAAAGCGTGAATGAACAAGTGACGAGCACTACAGAAGAATTCCCGGCTGCCCTCGACACGGAAGCCGTTGGGCGCCTCCACGATCCCTCCATCCGCGGTTTCGCCTCGGACAACTACTCAGGCGTCCACCCTGAAATCCTGGCGGCCCTGGCCGCAGCCAATGGCGGCCACCAGGTCTCTTACGGGGAGGACCAGTACACGGAGCGGCTCCAGGAAGTCATGGAGGAGCACTTCGGCGCAGGCATCGAATGCTTCCCCGTCTTCAACGGGACTGGCGCGAACGTGTTGTCCCTGCAGTCGCTGCTGCCGCGCTGGGGTGCGGTCATCTGCGCATCGACCGCCCACATCAACATGGACGAGAACGGCGCACCGGAGCGGATCGGCGGCATCAAGCTTCTCCAGGTCCCGACGTCGGACGGCAAGCTGACCCCGGAATTGATCGACCGCGAAGCGTGGGGCTGGGGCGACGAACACCGCGCGCAGCCCCTGGCCGTCTCCATCACGCAGACCACGGAGCTCGGCACGTGCTACACGCCGGAAGAAATCCGGGCGATCGCCGACCACATCCATGCCAAGGGCATGAAACTGCACATGGACGGCGCCCGGCTCGCCAATGCTGCCGCCCACCTTGGCGTGCCCTTGCGGACGTTCACCCGCGACGCCGGCGTCGACATCTTGTCCTTCGGCGGCACCAAGAACGGGCTGCTGTTCGGCGAAGTAGTGGTCGCCCTGAATCCCGAGGCCGCCCACGGGCTGAAGTTCCTGCGCAAGATGAACATGCAGCTGGCCTCCAAGATGCGCTTCATCTCGGTCCAGTTCGTCGCGCTTCTGGAGTCCGGGCTGTGGCTTCGCTCAGCGGAACACGCGAATGCCATGGCCTCACGGCTGCGTGCGGCGGTCGACTCCATCGAGGGCGTGGAGCCTACCCAGGCCACGGAGTCCAACGGCGTCTTCGCGGTACTGCCCGCCGGCGTCGCCGATCGCCTCCGCTCCTCCTTCAAGTTCTACGACTGGAACGAAGCGAACCGGGAGGTGCGCTGGATGTGTTCCTTCGACACCACCGAAGAGGACATCGATTCCTTCGTTGCCGCAATCAAGCGCGAACTGGCCGCGGCATAGGCCGCAGGACGGGGCGGCGTGGCTTCAAGGTTTCGCCGCCCCGGACACATAATCTGCGAAGGTGAACGCACTCGCACAGGTTCCCGCGGATTTCTTGCATGCGTTGGGAACGCTACGAAAAGCAAAGTGCCGGAGCGAGCTGCGGCTCGTGGAAATCCCGGCGCCCTCCCGCTTGGCCCCCTACGCCGTTGCCCTGGGGGCAGAGGTATTCAGCCGGTCGACGCGTCCCGGCCGAACCCCGGTCCATGGCCCCGCCGCCATGGCATTTTCCAGCGAAAACACACCGGGTTCCCCCGGCACGGCCGACGACGAAGACGACGAGCTTGCAACAGGCCGGTTCATCTTGCTCCATGATCCCGACGGCTCGGCTGTATGGGACGGCGAATTCCGGATCGTCACCTATATCCGCGCCCAGCTGGAAGCCGACATGGGCAATGACGCCATGCTCGGTTCCGTTGCGTGGACATGGCTCGTGGACTCCCTGGAGAACCATTCAGCCCAGTACCGGGCGGCTGGCGGAACGGCCACGCGCATCCTGTCCGAGAGCTTCGGCACGTTGGCCGAAAGACCTGAAACCATCGACATCGAACTCCGCGCCTCATGGACACCAGCGTCTTCCGATGTCCAGGCCCATCTGGAGGCATGGTGCGATATGGTCTGCACGTTCGCGGGGCTCCCTCCCCTGCCTCCCGGTGTCACGCCCCTGCCAAATCGGCGGCTCACATGAAGCCTGTGAAGGTGTGCTGGAGCCCTTGGCCGGACCGGCCGGGCACAGAGTCGGTAAACTGAAGGCACCATGACCCCTGAAAATCTGGAACCCACCACAGCCGGCGCTCCGGCTGCTGATCCCACACCACACATCACGGTAGACGGCTTCGAAGGCCGAATACCCGAGATCATCGATCTGGATGCCCCGCGCGAGGGGGTGCCGCTTGTCATCGACACCCTGTCCGGCCTGGAGCGGTGCGCCGCTGCCATCGCCGCGGGATCCGGCCCCGCCGGGGTCGACGCCGAAAGAGCCTCCGGCTTCCGCTACGGGCAGCGCGCCTTCCTCGTGCAGATCAGGCGCGACGGCGCAGGCACCTGGCTGATCGATCCCGAACCCTTCGATGACCTGAAAATCGTCAACGAGGCGCTGCGCGGCGTCGAGTGGATCCTGCACGCCGCGACGCAGGATCTTCCGTGCCTGGCCGAGCTTGGCATGTGGCCCGACAAGCTCTTCGACACGGAGCTCGCCGCACGCCTTGCCGGGCTGCCCCGCGTAGGCCTGGCGGCCGTCATAGAGCAGCTCCTGGGCTTCGGCCTCGCCAAGGAACACTCGGCCGCCGACTGGTCCACCCGCCCCCTCCCGGAACCCTGGCTGCGGTACGCGGCCCTCGACGTCGAGGTGCTCGCCGAACTGCGCGAAGAACTGATCGAACTCCTGGAAGCGGATGGCAAGCTGGATTTCGCCGAACAGGAATTCGCCGGAATCCTCGGAGCAGGCCTTCCCGCCCCGCGGGTGGACCCGTGGCGCAAGACCTCCGGACTGCACCAGATCCGTGACCGCCGCCAATTGGCTGCCGTGCGCGAACTTTGGTACGAACGGGATCAGCTCGCTCGGAAACGGGATGTTGCTCCCAGCCGCCTCATTCCCGACTCCGCCTTGGTCGCCGCCGCCAAGGCCATGCCCACAACCGTTCCGCAGCTCCTGGCCACCAAAGGTTTCCACGGACGGGCGGCACAGCGCGAAGCACCACGCTGGCTGCGCTGCATTGCCGGCGCGAGGACCACCGACGACCTTCCGCCGCTCCATCTTCCAACCAACGCTCCCCCGCCGCCTCGTGTCTGGACAGACCGCGATCCCGAAGCCGCGGCCCGGCTCGGGACTGCCCGGCCCCGGCTACAAGAGGCCGCCGATGGGCTCAAGCTTCCCGTGGAAAACCTGCTCACCCCGGATTACATGAGGCGCGTGCTGTGGCGGCCGCCGTCGGACATCACCGTGGAGTCCGTGTCGGAAGAGCTGCGCGCCCTTGGCGCCCGCGAGTGGCAAATCGCCATCACGGCGCCGATCCTCACCGAGGCGTCACTGAATCCGCAGCCGTTGCCCCCCAAGGAGCCCAAAGAGCCGCGGACCCCGGCGTCCAAGGAACGGACCCCGGCGCCTTAAAGCGGGGTTCCCGCGTCTCGGCCCAACCCCCGCTCACAAACAAGCCCTCCCGGCCCGACCCCCGCTCAGTGACGTGAGCGAGGGTCCGCCGGAAACCGGTCATACGTGAGCGAGGATCGGACCAAAGGCAGTCATATGTGAGCGGGGATCTCCTTGCGCGCTAAGTTACTGGCGAGTAACATGGCCGTAAATGACACCGGCTTCCCCCGTGAGGGCTGTCCGGCATCCATGTCTCAACGAGGAGTCACACATGAGCCAAACCGGGAACAGCGCCAAGCCGAGGACAGTCCGCGACGTCGTTTTCGTTGACGGTGTCCGGACGCCATTCGGCAAAGCGGGCGACAAGGGCATCTATGCAGGCACCCGCGCCGACGACCTCGTGGTCAAGTGCATCCGGGAACTGATGCGACGCAACCCGGGCTTGCCCGCCGAACGCGTTGACGAAGTCGCCATCGCCGCCACGACGCAGACCGGCGACCAAGGCTTGACCATCGGCCGCACTGCGGCCCTCCTGGCCGGCCTCCCCCGCAGCGTGCCCGGCTTTGCGATCGACCGCATGTGTGCCGGCGCAATGACCGCGGTCACGACGACGGCGAGCGGCATCGGTTTCGGCGCGTACGATGTCGTGATCGCCGGGGGCGTGGAGCACATGGGCAACCACCCCATGGGCGCGGGCGCGGATCCCAACCCCAGGTTCATGTCCGAGCGGATCGTCGATCCAGCCGCCCTGAATATGGGCAACACCGCCGAGAACCTGCACGACCGCTTCCCGGCGATCACCAAAGAGCGAACCGACGCCTACGCAGCGGCGTCCCAGGCAAAGCTCGCCGCCGCCTACGGCAAGGGACAGATCCAGCCCGACTTGGTCCCGGTCGCCACGATGAAGCCCGGACAAGGCTGGTCAGTGAACACCGTCGATGAGCCGCCGCGGCCCGGGACCACCGTTGAAGACCTCGCGGAGCTGCGTACGCCGTTCAGGGCCCATGGCCGGGTCACCGCAGGCAACGCGGCCGGCTTGAACGACGGCGCGACGGCGGCAGTCCTGGCCTCCGCGGAGGCTGCCGAAGAGCTCGGCCTGTCCGTGAAAATGCGCCTGGTCTCCTATGCTTTCGCGGGGGTCGAACCCGAGGTCATGGGTATCGGCCCGGTCCCGGCCACTGAGAAGGCCCTCAAGAACGCCGGACTCGGCATCGGGGACATCGACCTTTTCGAGATCAACGAGGCCTTCGCGGTTCAGGTCCTGAGCTTCCTGGACCACTTCGGAATCGCCGACGACGACCCTCGCGTCAACCGCTACGGCGGAGCGATCGCCGTCGGGCATCCCCTCGCATCATCCGGCGTTCGGCTCATGAATCAACTGGCCCGCCAGTTCGAGGAAGACCCGTCCGTCCGGTACGGCATCACTACCATGTGCATCGGTTTGGGAATGGGTGCCACAGTAATCTGGGAGAACCCGCACCACCCCGACTACAACAGCCACAACAGCTACAACAGCGAGACCGAGACCGCCGTCGAGACCGAGAGCAAGGGAGCCGCAGCATGAGCGCCGCAGAATTCCAGAAACTGGCCGGACTGTTCCCGGACGAGACCGTGACCCACTCCTACGTTCAGGACATCGAACTCCCCGGCAACGCCGGAACGTTCGCCCTGATCACCCTCGACAACGGCCTGGACCACACCAAGCCCACCACCCTCGGACCCAATACCCTCGTCGAGCTCGGGACGGTACTTGAAGGCCTTAAGGATCGCGCTGCGCGCGGCGAGATCGTCGGCGTCGGCATCACAGGCAAGCCATACTTCCTGGTGGCCGGCGCGGACCTCTCTGCGGTCAAGCGACTCGAAGAGCGGGAACACGGCCTGTGGATGGCGCAACTGGGCCACGATGTCTACGCGACGCTCGCCGATCTGGGTGTTCCCAGCTTCGCCTTCATCAACGGCCTCGCGCTCGGAGGCGGCCTCGAAATCGCCCTCCAGTCCACGTACCGCACGGTCTCGACGGGCGCCGGTGCCCTCGCTTTGCCCGAAGCCTTCATCGGGCTCGTCCCTGGTTGGGGCGGCGTCTACATCCTGCCGCGACTCATCGGCCCGGAAAACGCCGTCAAGGTCATGATCGAGAATCCGCTGAGCAACAACCGCACGCTCACCGGTCCCCAGGCTTTCCAGCTGGGCATTGCCGACGCGATCTTCGAACCCGCGGATTTCGTGGAGCAGTCCATTGCCTGGGCCGCGAAAGTGATCGCGGGCGAGGCCGTCCCGGATCGGAGCAACTCCGTGGACCCGGAGGACCCCTCGGTTGCCGAACGCTGGGCCGGCGCTGTGGCGGCGGGCCGTGCGTTCGTGGAAGCCAAAACCTCAAACGCATCACCGGCTCCGGCCAAGGTGCTGGATATCCTCGAGGCCAACCGGACCATGGGCAAGGCGGATTCCGCGGCCCTGGAATGCGAGACCCTCGCAGAGTTGATGCAGACGGACGAGTTCCGTTCCACCGTCTACGCCTTCCTGGACCTCGTGCAGAAGCGCTCGAAGCGGCCTGCAGGTGCGCCCGACCGCAAGCTCGCGCGCCCGGTGACGAAGATCGGCGTCGTCGGTGCCGGCCTGATGGCGAGCCAGCTCGCCCTGCTGTTCGCGCGCCAGCTCAAAGTGCCCGTGGTCCTGACGGACATCGACCAGGAACGCGTGGACAAGGGAGTTGCCTACGTCCATGCGGAGGTGGACAAGCTGCTCGGCAAGAAGCGGATCAGCTCCGACGCCGCCAACCGGACCAAGGCCCTGGTCACCGGCTCCGTCTCCAAAGAGGCATTCGCCGACGCGGACTTCGTCATTGAAGCTGTCTTCGAAGAACTCAACGTCAAGAAGCAGGTCTTCGCCGAAGTGGAGGCCATTGTCTCCCCCGAATGCATCCTCGCCACCAACACGTCCTCGCTGTCCGTGACCGCGATGGCTGAGGATCTGCAGCACCCGGAACGCCTGGTCGGGTTCCACTTCTTCAACCCCGTCGCCGTCATGCCGCTCCTGGAGATCGTGCGTGCCCCGAAGACCGACGACGCCGTGCTGGCCACCGCGTTCGAGCTCGCCAAGGGATTGAAGAAGACAGCCGTGCTGGTCAAGGACGCCGCCGCTTTCGTTGTCAACCGGATCCTGCTGCGGCTCATGGGCGAAGTCATTGCCGCGTTCGACGAAGGGACGCCGGCGGACGTCGCCGATTCGGCGCTTCGCCCCATGGGCCTGCCGATGAGTCCGTTCACCCTCAGCGCGATGGTAGGCCTTCCGGTCGCCCAGCACGTCCAGGAATCGCTGCACGCTGCCTTCGGCGAGCGTTTTGCGGTATCCCAGAACCTGCAGAAGTTGGTTGACAACGGCGTGAAGTCACTCTGGGCTCCGGGTCCTGACGGACAGCCGGTCATCCCGGCCGACACGTTGGCACTCATGTCCTTCGGCACCACGCCGTCCACTTCCGAGGAGGTCCTTCGTCGCACGCAGGACGCCCTGGCCGAGGAAATCGGACTCATGCTGTCCGAAGGCGTGGTGGCCGGGCCTGAAGACATTGACCTCTGTGTCATCCTCGGCGCCGGCTGGCCGATGTTCCTGGGCGGCATCACACCGTATCTGGATCGGGTGGGCGCCTCCGAGCGTGTCAACGGCAAACGCTTCCTGGCTCCCGGGATCGCGTCGAAGCCGGCCGCCGGGTAGCGTTCCGGCGTCAAGAACCCGGCAGGCTCCGGGCAAGGCCGCCCAATGCGCGCACCAGTTCGGCGAAGGCTTCGCTTGGGTGGTTTTCCGAGACGATGCGCGCGTTGGGAGGCTCGCCCCACAGTCCGCGGAAGTCCGCCACGGTGGTTCCGATGAGCTTGGGGGCCGCCGTCTCGACGTGCACCGTGGCCGTGCGGGTGCTGTACCTGGCAGTGCGTGCGGCGACGGACGCCGCGAAGTAGTCGTGGATGTGCGCCACGTAGCCTTGGCCGTACTTTCGGTGGAACTCGAAATAGAAGCGCAGCATATCGCTGAGGTGCCGCACGAGTTCGTTGGACGCAGTACTGCGCCGTCCCTCCGGCTGCTCCGGGAGGACAAGTTCCGGCTCCGTGCAACCCGCCTCGGCAGCCAAGGCCGCCACGTGCCCGGGTGTCAGTTCGATCCGTTCCGTGGTCTCCAAGGCGCACACCACCGGAAGGCATTCCTCGGGAAGTCCGGAGAAGGCCGCAAACACCTCGGCGGCTGCGTGCGGATCAACGTGGGTGTTCCACTCGGCGGTGGGCGTCGTGTTGCCCTGGTAGTAGTAGCTGCCACCCATGATCACGACGCCGCGCAGCAGCTCCGGCAGCCGCGGCTCGGCCCGCAGGGCGCGGGCAAAGTTGGTGAGGGGCGCCGTCAACAGGGCGGTCAGCTCCCCCGGCCGTGACCGGGCCGCTTCGACCCAAAGCTCGACGGCGTCGACGCCGTTCAGTTGTCCGCGCGGTTCCGGTAGCTCGGCGTAGCCCACGCCTTGGGGACCGTGGGTTTCCGGCGTGGTGGTCAGCGGGATCCGCAGCGGAGCCCGGGCCCCGATGGCAACGGGCACGTCAGGGCGGCCACACAACTCGAGCAGGGACAGGTTGTTGCGTGCCACCTGCTCCGCCCCGACGTTGCCCGGAGTGCTGCTCACTGCGACGAGTTCCACCTGCGGCTGGCTGCACAGGTAGGCGAGGGCCAGGGCGTCGTCGATTCCTGTGTCGCAGTCCACCAGCAAGCTCACGGATTCGCGCCGGCCTGCAGCCGCTGCCTGCTCCCCGCTCATGGAACGCTCCTTAGAAAAGGGCTACCTTGGGCGTGCGCGGGAAGATGTCGTCCATTTCGGCACGTTCTTCCGCCGTGGGCACCCAGCGCACGGCTTTCGCGTTTTCTGCGATCTGCTCCGGGCGGGTGGCTCCCGCAATGACGCTGCTGACTGCGGGCTGGGCGGCCAGCCAGGAGAAGGCCAGCTGCAGTTCGTTCAGGTCCCGCTCCTTGGCGAATTGGCTGAACCTGCCCAACTGGACCCAGTCGGCGTCGTGGACCATGTTGGTCCGCGTGTGGCTGAGGCGCGATCCTTCCGGGGCGCTGCCTGGAGCATACTTGCCCGTCAGGAGCCCGTTCGCCAGGGGGAAATACGGCAGGACACCGAGCCCGAAAGCCTGGGCGGCCGGAAGGACTTCGAGTTCCGCGCGGCGGTCCAGAAGGTTGTAGTGGTTCTGCGTCGAAATGAACCGTGCACCGCCCTGTATCCGTGCGACGTATTCGGCTTCGGCGATCTGCCACCCAGCACGGTTGGAATGGCCGAGGTACCGGACCTTGCCGCTTGTGACGAGGTCATCGAGGGCTGCGAGGGTCTCGTCAACCGGGGTGAGGGGGTCCGGGGTGTGGTACTGGTACAGGTCAATCCAGTCCGTGCCGAGGCGGCGCAGCGATGCCTCGGCTGCTTGGATGATGTAGCGGCGCGATCCCCGGGCGCCGAAATCGTTGCCGTTGGCGCCGTGCATATCCATGCCGAATTTCGTGGCCACGACGGCGTCGTCCCTGCGACCTTTCAGGGCGACGCCCAGCATGGTCTCGCTGAGGCCGGGCTCCCGGCCGTAGACGTCTGCAACATCGAAAAGCGTCACTCCGGCGTCCAAGGCGGCGTGCACTACCGCGTTGGTACCCTCCTGCGATTCAGTGGCCGTATTGGCCCGCCCGAGATTGTTGCACCCCAAACCGACTACTGAGACGGTCAATCCGGAATTTCCAAGACGGCGATATTCAGTCATGGTTTCACCCTACAACGACCGCGGGGGCGGGTCCGCCGCTCAGGATCCGAAGGCGATTCCCGCTTCTTCCATCGCATCGTGCAACTGGGCCATGACCTTGGGTCCCATGCCGTGCAGGGCCGCGACCCGTCCCTCGCCGAACTCGGCGAGTTGTTCCAGGGTTTCCAGACCTTCGTGGGCGAGTGCCCTTCGTGCGGGAGCGGACAAGCCCTTGGGCAGCGGAGTGTGTCCGGGCCAGTTGCTCTTGGGCGCCATGCGTGTCCCTTCGAAGCGGTGATGTGGTCCTTAGAGGGTAAAGCCCGCGCCCGTTTTCGGCGAGTGTTTTACTTTGAATGCGGTGGGTTCGGCATGGGGCGCCGCCGCGATGCTCAGCTTGGTGAAGTCCAGGTCTTCTCCCCTGATGCACACCTTGATGGCGTTGACGGCCTTGTTGACATCCGGGCACAGGCAGAAAATGTTGAGCTTCGAGTCGCTGATATCGGATCGATCCACGGTACCCAAACCGCGCCAGGCCAGTTCGCTCGTCAGGGCGGCCTTCGCCTTGCGTTCAAGATAGCGGTCGCGGTCGGTGCCGTCCTTCGTCTTGAGCGCGATCTGAGCGACCACCCAAAACTGCTCGGTCTCGGGAATCTCCGCGTAGCCATCCTCTTCGCATTGCGCGGCAAAGGCCGTCATGAGGCCTTCGACGGCGGATTCGTCGTCGACGTCGGTTTCGTCAGTGCTGCTCTGGTGTCCTACGACCCCGTGGTTGATGACGAACTGCTTGAATTCGTCGTCATACCAGGCTTCCCGGAAATGCAGGACCGCTTCGTCGTCGCGCTTATAGGTGCGGATGATGCCGCTCATGCCTGTCCTTTTCTGAACCACTCCGGGCAGGTGCTGTTCGGACCTGTGCCGTCGAAGGGTGCCTGTTTGTTGGATACTGCGCTGAACAGGCGGTTCACAGTTTGGGGAGACTGCCTGTGCTGGGGTGTTCTTGTCCTGGCAGGGGCCGCGCGAAAGGCACCTTTGTCCCCAGGACCTGCGCGACGACGTCGTGCGTTATCTGTTGGGCGGTAAGGCCCACGCGCTCAAGGACTTGGCTTCTGGTTCCATGGTCGAGGAATTCGACCGGAAGCCCCACTTCGTTGAGGGCCGTGTCCACGCCGGCCGCGCGCATCTCCTGGCGGATCCGGGAGCCGACGCCGCCTGCCCGGACGCCGTCTTCGATGCAGATCACCAAACGGTGCCGGGCAGCGAGGGCGATGATGGACTTGCGTACAGGCAGGACCCACCGCGGATCCACCACGGTGGAACTGATGCCTTGGGATCCGAGCCGGGACGCGACGTCGAGGGCGAGTTCGGACATTGCGCCTACGCTGACAACCAGGACATCGTTCTCGGTAGAGCCTTCGGGGCGGCGCGCGAGCACGTCGACGCCGTCGGAAAGCCGTTCGATCGCTTCGATCTCGCTTCCCACGCTGCCCTTGGAGAAGCGCACCACGCTGGGCGCGTCGGCGATGGCAACCGCTTCGCGAAGTTCTTCCCGCAGGCGGCTGGCATCCCGCGGAGCCGCGAGGTGCAGCCCTGGAACGATCTGGACCATCGCCATGTCCCACATGCCGTGGTGGCTGGCCCCGTCCGGGCCCGTCACGCCGGCGCGGTCCAACACGACCGTCACTCCGGCTTTGTGCAGGGCGACGTCCATGAGGAGCTGGTCGAAGGCACGGTTCAGGAACGTCGCGTAAACGGCGACGACGGGGTGCAGTCCACCGAAGGCCATGCCTGCGGCCGAGGTGAGGGCGTGCTGTTCGGCGATCCCGACGTCGATCACTCTTTCAGGGTGCCGTTCAGCGAACTTGTGCAACCCGACGGGGATCAGCATGGCCCCGGTGATACCGACGATGTCTTCGCGCTCATCGGCGATGTCCGCGATTTCCTCAGCGAACACGGATGTCCACGAGCGGGCTCCACCCGCTTCGGTGGGTTCGCCGGTTTCGGGATCGATGATCCCGACGGCGTGGAACTGGTCCGCCTCGTTGGCGAGGGCAGGCGCGTAGCCGTGCCCCTTTTCAGTCATGGCGTGGACGATCACCGGGCCGCCGTAATTACGGGCGGTAGTCAGCGCGTGCTCAAGGGCACGCATGTTGTGGCCGTCGACAGGGCCGATGTACTTCATGCCGAGGTCTTCGAACATGCCTTGCGGAGCCCACCAGTCCTTGATGCCCTTCTTCATGGCATGCAGGCTCCTGTAGGTGAACTGGCCGATCGGGCCGCCGCTTTGGAGTTTCTTCTTCCACCAGTCCAACACCACTTCATAGGTGGGGGCTGCCCGGAAGGAATCGATCGTGGGGCGCAGCGAAGCGAGGTAGTCGGCAAGACCGCCGACCGTCGGGGCATAGGAGCGGCCATTGTCGTTGACGACGATCACCACGCGTCGCCGCTTGTCGGCGGCGATGTTGTTGATTGCCTCCCAGGCCATGCCGCCCGTCAGCGCACCGTCTCCGACGACGGCGACAACGCAGCGGTCGCCCTCGCCGGTCAACTGGCGGGCACGGGAGATACCGTCGGCCCAGGACAAAGAGGAGGACGCGTGGGAGCTTTCCACGATGTCGTGCTCGGACTCGGCACGATCGGGGTAGCCGGACATGCCACCTTGCTGCCGGAGGGTGCTGAAATCCTGCCTGCCGGTCAGCAATTTGTGGACGTAGGACTGATGGCCGGTGTCGAAAACGATGCTGTCGCGCGGCGAATCGAAGACCTTATGGATGGCCATGGTGAGTTCCACCACGCCAAGGTTCGGTCCAAGGTGACCACCCGTTTGGGCGACGTTGGTGATGAGGAAAGTCCTGATCTCGCCTGCAAGCTGCTCCAGCTGCTGACTGGTGAGCTTGCTCAGGTCCTGCGGGTTCCGGATTGTCTCCAAGAGTCCCAACGGCCCCTCCTTAGGGTGGTTGACGTGCTATACAACTCTAACGCCTTGGCCGGAACCAAGCCGCAGGAAAGGCTACAGCCCCGGCCGGTCGATGACCAGCCGGGGCTGTAGCTTTTGCCTTTGGCGCAGGCGGAGCCCGCGCCGGTATCGGCTAGTGGGCCGAGATTTGGCGCAGAACGTACTGCAGGATGCCGCCGTTGCGGTAGTAGTCCGCTTCGCCCGGCGTATCGATACGCAACACGGCGTCGAAGGACTTGGTGCTGCCGTCCTCGGCCGTTGCCGTGACCTTGAGCGTCCGCGGCGTGGTGCCGTTGTTCAGCTCGGTGACGCCCTCCACGGAGAACGTTTCCGTTCCGACCAGGCCGAGCGACGCAGCCGATTCGCCGGCCGGGTACTGCAGCGGGAGGACGCCCATGCCGATGAGGTTGGAGCGGTGGATGCGCTCGTAGCTTTCGGCGATGACAGCCTTGACGCCCAGCAGCGCGGTTCCCTTGGCAGCCCAGTCACGGGACGAGCCGGAGCCGTACTCCTTGCCGGCCAGGACCACCAGCGGGGTGCCGGCTGCCTGGTAGTTCTGGGCAGCGTCGTAGACGTAGGCCTGGGGGCCGTCCGCCTGGGTGAAGTCGCGGGTGAAGCCACCCTCGACGCCCGCACCGTCGTTGAAGTCAGCGAGCAGCTGGTTCTTGATGCGTATGTTCGCGAAGGTTCCGCGGATCATGACCTCGTGGTTGCCACGGCGCGAACCGTAGGAGTTGAAGTCCTTGCGCTCCACGCCGTTGGCCAGAAGGTACTGGCCTGCCGGGGTGTCCGACTTGAAAGAACCGGCCGGGGAGATGTGGTCGGTGGTGACGGAGTCGCCGAGCTTCAGCAGCACGCGGGCTCCGGCGATGTCCGTTACCGGTTCCGGCTGCGCCTTCATGCCTTCGAAGTACGGGGGCTTCCGCACGTAGGTGGACTTGGCGTCCCAGGCGAAGGTGTCGCCTGCCGGAGTGTCGAGTGCCTTCCAGCGGTCGTCGCCGTCGAAGACGCCCTCGTAGCCGCGGGCGAACATTTCCTTGTCGATCGAGGAATCGATGACCTTCTGGACCTCGACCGGGTTCGGCCAGATGTCCTTCAAGAAGACATCGTTGCCGTCCTGGTCCTGGCCTAACGGATCGGCGTCGAAGTCGAAGTCCATGGTTCCGGCCAGGGCGTAGGCGATGACCAGCGGCGGGGAGGCCAGGTAGTTCATCTTGACGTCCGGGTTGATGCGGCCTTCGAAGTTGCGGTTGCCGGAGAGGACAGCCGAGACGGAAAGGTCGTTGGCCTGGATGGCCTCGGAGATTTCGGCGTCGAGCGGTCCAGAGTTGCCGATGCAGGTGGCGCAGCCGTAGCCCACGATGTAGAAGCCGAGCTTCTCCAGGTAGGGGGTCAGGCCGGACTTCTCGTAGTAGTCGGTGACAACTTTGGAGCCGGGAGCAACCGAAGTCTTGACCCACGGCTTGGACGTGAGGCCCTTGTCGACGGCGTTGCGGGCGAGCAGCGCGGCAGCAAGCATCACCGACGGGTTGGACGTGTTGGTGCAGGACGTGATCGACGCGATCGAAACGGCACCGTGGTCCAGTTCGAATTCGCGGCCGTCCGCTGTTGTGACGCTCACCTTGTTCGACGGACGACCGTTGGACTTCGGGCCGTGTCCGTGCGGCGCGACGTCGGACAGGTGCGTCGCGGTGGCGGTGAACGACGGCGAATCGGAGGCCGGGAAGCTCTCGTCGATCGCTTCGTCCAGGCTTCCGTCGGCCAGGTCTTCCTTCACGTAGTTGCGCAGGTCCTCGCGGAACTGGGCCTTGGACTCGGTGAGGATGATGCGGTCCTGGGGACGCTTCG
Organism: Arthrobacter sp. FW306-1B-G06A; assembly: GCF_058781765.1. NCBI lineage: Bacteria > Bacillati > Actinomycetota > Actinomycetes > Micrococcales > Micrococcaceae > Arthrobacter > Arthrobacter sp. FW306-1B-G06A. The sequence goes on from NZ_JBYSXB010000027.1 coordinate 20,049, forward strand.
GGCCCGAGATCGAGGGAACAACCGTGGACAGGTCGAGCTCGAGGTACTCGGAGAACTTGATCTCGTGCGAGGGATCGTGCCAGAGGCCCTGTTCCTTCGCGTAGGCCTCGACCAGGGCGACGTTCTGCTCGGAGCGGCCGGTGAGGCGCAAGTACTCGAGGGTGACGTCGTCGATCGGGAACATCGCTGCCGTTGAGCCGAACTCCGGGCTCATGTTGCCGATAGTGGCGCGGTTGGCCAACGGCACGGCCGCAACGCCTTCGCCGTAGAATTCCACGAACTTGCCGACCACGCCGTGGTTGCGCAGCTGCTCGGTGATGGTCAGGACGACGTCCGTGGCGGTGGCGCCGGCGGGGATGGAGCCGGTGAGCTTGAAGCCGACAACGCGCGGGATCAACATGGAAACGGGCTGCCCAAGCATGGCGGCCTCGGCTTCGATGCCGCCAACGCCCCAGCCGAGCACGCCCAGGCCGTTGACCATGGTGGTGTGGGAGTCCGTGCCGACGCAGGTGTCCGGGTAGGCGCGGAGGACGCCGTCAACTTCGCGGGTCATGACGGTGCGTGCCAGGTATTCGATGTTGACCTGGTGGACGATGCCGGTTCCCGGGGGGACAACCTTGAAGTCGTCGAAAGCAGTCTGGCCCCAACGCAGGAACTGGTAACGCTCGCCGTTGCGCTGGTATTCGATCTCCATGTTGCGCTCAAGCGCGCCGGAGTTGCCGAAGGCATCGATCTGCACGGAGTGGTCGATGACCATCTCAGCCGGAGCCAGCGGGTTGACGCGCTTGGGGTCGCCGCCGAGGTCCTTGATGGCTTCACGCATGGTGGCAAGGTCAACCACACAGGGAACCCCGGTGAAGTCCTGCATGATGACTCGGGCCGGGGTGAACTGGATCTCGGTGTCTGGCTGGGCATCCGGGTCCCAGCCAGCCAGGGCGCGGACGTGGTCGGCCGTGATATTGGCGCCATCTTCTGTCCGCAGGAGGTTTTCAAGCAATACCTTAAGGCTGAACGGAAGGCTGTCTGCGCCCTCAACGGAGTTCAACCGGAAAATTTCATAATCGGTGCCGGCTACATTCAGTACGCCTTTGGAACCGAAGCTGTCCACAGTGCTCATGGCAGGACTCCTCTCGCAACAGCTTTCATCTTTGTCGCGTGGTTGACCGCTAGCTAGTTAGGCAAACCTAATCTGAGCGACTGCCGGCCGGTGGAGAAGTGAAGCGCGACGTAGGACTTCTCCCCCATCGTAGTGGCGCCTATGCCGCGGGCACCAGCAACGCAACGGTCTCCAGGTGGTGTGTGTGCGGATACAAGTCAAACGCCCGGAGGGATTCGAGGCGCCATCCGCCGTTCCGGAAGTACCCCAGATCACGCGCGAAGGAGGCCGGATCACACGACACATAGGCGATTGCGCGCGGCCCGGACTCGATGAGCTGGCTGACCACGGCCTTGCCGGCGCCGGCCCGCGGCGGGTCGATCACCAAGGCGTCGAAGCTCCGGGAGCGCTGCCGGAGGACACGTTCCACCCTGCCCTGGACAATTTCCACCTGGGTCTCTCCGTGCAGGTTCTTGCGGGCATCGCGGCTGGTCCCGGGCGATCCTTCGACGGACAGCACCGAACCGGTGATCCCCACGGCATCCGCCAAGGGCGCCGTAAACAATCCGGCTCCCGCGTAAAGATCGGCGACGGCCGATCCCGGAAGGAGGTATCCGCCGTCGTGCAGGAATCCCGTCACCGCCCCCACCAGGGTCCCGGGCGCGTCCTTGTGGATCTGCCAGAACCCTTCTCCCGTCACCCGGTATTCGTGGCCGGCAGCCGATTCCTGGACCCACGTCCTGCCGCGCAACTGCAGGACGTCTCCACCCACGGGGTCGAAGCTCGCCACTGAGACTTCCTGCGGGAGCTGGCCCAGGATCCGGTTGAGGCGCCGGGCGTCAGTACCCTCCTCCGGGGCGAGAAGGACGAGGGGACGCGATCCGTTGGCGGGCGCGGCCACCTCCACCCGCGAGATCCCCCGCAGGTCGATGTCCCAGAGCCGCAACTCGTTGATGCCCGGCAGCGCCAAGGGCATTTCGTGGACTGGAATCACGACGTCGGAGCGGTGGGCATGCATCCCCAGCCGGCCACCGGGGGTGACGGCAAAGCTGGCACGGGTCCGCCAGCCGAGCCCGGTATCGCCGTCGGATGCCGCAACACCGCCGAGGGCCGCGTCACCGGCGGCCGCCGGCTCCACTTCGACATCGAGTTCGACGCCGGCGAGCCGCTTCAACTGTTCGGCGAGGACTTCGGATTTGAGCAGCCGTTGCCGTTCCAGTGTTACGTGCCCGAGTTCGGCGCCGCCCACGGGCGGACCGCCCTTGCGCCAGGCGGCAAGAGAGTCGGCGAGCGGCCAGAAATGGCGCGTCCGGTCGTCTGACGCTTCCAGGACGTCGACGACGTCGGCACGCCAGAAACGGGAAGACTCTCCTGCGTCGGTCAGCCGGACCCGGACCTTCTCCCCCGGGATGCCGTGCCGGACAAAAATAACCCGGCCTTCGTGCCGTGCGACAAAGTGGCCGCCATGGGCGATGGGGCCGACGTCCACCACCAGCTCCGTGGCAGCTCCGTCCTGGGCCGTGGGCGAGCTGGACTCGGTGTTGATCGGGTGGGTCATCAGGTATCCTGCAATGCCTTTGCTTCTTCGGAGGATTTCAATTGCCAGGGGACGCTGGCCACCATGACGCCAGGTTCAAAGTGGAGCCTGGCCTTGATGCGCAAGGCGGTCTGGTTGTGGACGAGTTGTTCCCACCACTTGCCGACGACGTATTCCGGGATGTAGACGACGATCAGGTCGCGCGGGGAATCACGGCGCATGTTCTTGACGTAGTCGAGGATCGGCGTGACGGTTTCGCGGTACGGGCTCGCCAAAACGGTCAGCGGCACAGGGATGTCCAGTTTGTCCCAGGCCTCGACGGTGTGCGCGGTTTCCTCGTGGTCGATGTCGACGATGATGGCGTCAAGCCGGGACGGCCTCGACGCCCGCGCGTAGGCGAGGGCGCGCAGCACCGGTTTGCGGACGTGGGACACCAGGAGCACGGCATGGACCCGGGTAGGCAATGCACGCGGGGAAGAATCTTCGTCAACGGCCAGTTCCTTGGCCACGTTGTCGTAGTGGGCGCGGATGCTCCACATGATGAGGAACAGGACGAACATCGCGAGAAGGGCGATCCAGGCACCCTGTTCGAACTTGGTGATCAGCACGATGGTCAGCACCAGCGCCGTCATGGCGAAGCCGAGCATGTTGATGGTGCGCGACTTCACGATCCTGAGGCGGACGGCTTTGTCCTGCGCAAGTTTGAGTTCCCTGCCCCAGTGACGCACCATGCCCAACTGGCTCATCGTGAAGGAAATGAAGACGCCCACGATGTACAGCTGGATGAGCTTGGTGACATCGGCGTTGAAGGAAATGATGAGGACCAAGGCGCCGGCAGCAAGGGCGAGGACGCCGTTGCTGAAGGCCAGGCGGTCTCCGCGGGTCCGAAGCTGGCGGGGAAGGTAGCCGTCCTGGGCGAGGATGGACCCCAGGACCGGGAATCCGTTGAACGCCGTGTTGGAGGCGAAGACGAGGATGACGCCCGTCGCGGCAACAACAACGTAGAACGGGATGGACCCGGCGCCGAAGATCGTCTGTGCAATCTGGCTGATGGCAGGGTTCTGGATGTAGTCGTCCGGGAGCGGCTGGCCATGCAGGAGGAATTCCTTGGCCGGATCCAGCACGATGTGGACCTTGGTGGCGTTGGCGAGGTAGATGATGCCCGCGAGCATGGCCGAGGCGATGACGCCGAGCAGCAAGAGCGTAGTGGCCGCGTTCTTGCTCTTGGGTTTCTTGAAGTTCGGCACACCGTTGCTGATGGCCTCCACGCCGGTCAGTGCGGCGGCTCCGGAGGAGAAGGCCCGCAGCAGCAGGAACGCGCCTGCCAGGCCCACGAGCCCCTGGTCGAATCCCTCTTGCGGGACGATGGTGAAGGCTGCCGAGGGAGCCTGGCCGAGTTGGCCCGTGGCCGCCTGGAAGATACCGACGGCCGTCATGCCCAGGATGGAGAACATGAAGATATAGGTGGGAACCGCGAAGACACTGCCCGCTTCCTTGATTCCGCGCAGGTTGACGAGTGCCAGGACGATGACGCCGACTGTGGCGATGAGCGCCTGCTGCCCGTGCAGCGAGGGGATCGCCGTGGTCAGGTACGCCGCGGCGGAGGACATCGACACTGCGACGGTGAGGACGTAGTCCACCAACAACGCGGCGGCGACGGTCAGGCCAGCGAACTTCCCCAGGTTGACGTTGGCGATTTCGTAGTCGCCACCACCGGAAGGGTAGGCGTGGACGTTCTGCCGGTACGAGGCAACAACCGTGAGCAAGACCACCATGACCGCGAGGCCTACGAGCGGCGAAATAGCCACGGCACTCACGCCCGCGAGGGCCAGCGTCAGCAGGATTTCGTCAGGGGCGTACGCCACGGAGGACAGGGCGTCCGAGGCGAAAATCGGCAGGGCAATGCGCTTGGGAAGCAGGGTGTGGGCCAGGCGGTCGTTCCGGAACGGCCGCCCCACCAACACCCGCTTCGCGGCGTTGAGAATTGTCAGCACTCCGCAAAGCTACTCTGAATCGAACGCGATGTCATGACGGCGGACTGGCTTCCGCGACCTGCCCCGGTAGAGTCTTACCGAGCGGCATGCATAAGAGTGAAGGAGAAACCGTGGCTCACTTTGTGATCATGGGTTGCGGACGAGTTGGCGCAACGTTGGCGCACACCTTGGAAGACGCCGGCCATTCGGTGGCAATCATCGACCAGGACGACCGTGCTTTCCGCCGCCTGCGCAGCGGGTTCACCGGCAGGAAAGTCACCGGCGTCGGCTTCGACCGGGACACCCTCAAGCAGGCAGGTTGCGAGGAAGCGTACGCTTTCGCCGCCGTCTCCAGCGGTGACAACTCCAATATCCTCGCCACCCGGGTAGCCCGTGAGACTTTCCATGTTTCGCATGTTGTAGCCCGCATCTACGATCCCGGCCGCGCCGAAATCTACCAGCGCCTGGGCATCCCCACGGTAGCCGCCGTGCGCTGGAGCGCGGACCAGGTCCTGCGCCGGATCCTGCCCGAGCAACACTTGGCGGGCGACTACCGCGAACCCTCGGGCCGGTTGGTTTTGTCCGAAGTAGACCTCGACCAAGGCTGGATCGGGCACCCGCTGACTGCCATCGAAGCAGCATCCGGAATCCGTGTCGCTTTCCTCACCCGTTTTGGAGAGGGCGTCCTGCCCCAGGCCGGAACGGCGTACCAGGAGGGCGACACCGTGCACGCCATGTTGAATCTGGACCGCAGCGCCGAGGTGGCGCGCATCCTTTCCAGCGCACCTGCCAAGGAGTCTGAGTGAAAGTCGTTATTGTCGGCGCGGGCAGCGTCGGTTCATCGATCGCGCGTGAATTGCTCGCCCACAAACACGAGATCATGCTGATCGACCTCAAACCCGAGGTCATCGGTCGCAGCGGGCTCCGCGGGGCGCGCTGGCTCGTGGGCGACGCGTGCGAATTGAGCACGCTGCAGGAAGCGAAGCTGGAAGGGGCCGACGTCGTCGTGTCCGCGACCGGCGACGACAAAGTCAACCTCGTGGTGTCCTTGCTGGCCAAGACCGAATTCGGTGTGGGCCGCACGGTTGGCCGGGTCAACAATCCCAAGAACGACTGGATGTTCAACGATTCCTGGGGCGTCGACGTCGCAGTCAACACCCCGCAGCTCATGACGGCGCTCGTGGAAGAAGCCGTGGAAATCGGTGACCTTGTCCGCTTGCTGACCTTGCAGACGGGCGTCTCCTCACTCGTGGAATTCACCGTTCCCCACGACTCGCACATCATCGGCAGCACCGTGGGCGGCATCGAATGGCCCGAAGACGCCACCCTGGTGGCGATCCTTCGGGACCATGCGCCCATCACGCCGAGCCGCGACGACGTGATCGACGGCGGCGACGAGCTGTTCTTCGTCACCACCATTGCGGCTGAGGACGGCCTCAGGGGGCTGCTTTCCCCGTCCGCCGCGGACCACGGCTCAGTTGACGTCGAAGAAGAGTTTTCGGATCAGTCCGACGACGACGGCTTCGACGGCTGAGGATCACGATCCGGCTTCTGGCCCGGCACCGGCCGGGTCAGGAGCCAGGCAATCCAGAGCCCGAGGATGTATAGCGGAGCGCCCATGATCAGCCTCATGGTAGCGAGCGCGGCAAGGCCGGGTTCGCCCATGAAATACAGGGGCACCTGGACCACCAGCCGTAGTGCCAGGACGGCAATGACTACCCACGTGCCGATGGCGTAGGCCCGCAGGCGCTCCGGGTTCTTCCGCCATTCGAAGCCCTCGTTGCGGACGAATCCGAAAAGCAGGCCGGCAATCGGCCACTTGAGCAGGATCGACAGCACCATTCCGGCGATGTAGGCGATATTCGTATAGAAGCCCAGGACGTAGAAATCCTCGGCCTTGCCGGTGGTGTTCGCGAGCCAAGCGGAGATGGCGACGCCGGCGATCCCCGCAAGCGCCTGGGTCAACGGGCGCCGTTGGACAAGCCGGACTACGGTGAAGACGGCTGCCGCCGCGAGGGAGGCAATCAGGGACGCCGGAAGGTCGCGGGTGACCATGAAAGCGATCAGGAAGACGAGGCCTGGCACGATGCTCTCGGCTATGCCCTGGACACCCCCGGCGGATTTGAGGATATCCACGTGCCCGTGGCTGTTGCGTTGGAGTCCGGCTTTCTCGGCGTAGCCGGCGGCAATGTCCGCAATGCTCGGCCCCTGGGCGCCCTGCCTGGCCTCCTCGGCCGAGCCGGGCTCCTCCTCCGCTGGTTTTTCGTGGGGGCCGGATCCATTGGCGACGGTCATTGGTGCTCCTGCCGGGAGAGGATTTCGTAGCGCGGATTGAACATTGTGGGCATCCCGTCTTTCGGCGTGACCATGCCCTCGAGCCGCAGGACCGTCCCTGGTTCAATACCGGGCACCTTGCGGCGCCCGAGCCAGATGACGCGGAGCCGGGTCAACGGACCGGTGTCGCCCCTGTGCGCAATCCGGTCGACGACGATAGCCGAGAAGTGTGCTTGCTCATTGGCGGGCTGGTAGGTGACCGACTCGATGAAACCCGTGCAGTCGACCCTGCCCCGGACAGGGAGTTCAGTGAGGGGCAGGGACGCCGAGCTGCCATGGGCGGCAGCGGCACGCGCCGCTTTGTCAGCCAATCTGGGTGATCTCCGGGCCGCGTTCCGGCCGCTGAAGCTCCGGCGTTTCATGGGGAGCGCCGTGCTGGCCGGAGGCCACAGCATCCTTGGGAAGCTTCAGCTGAAGCAGCTCGCGGGGCGGCATGGGGTTGTCTCCGCGAATAACCACAACCTTGCGGAAGAGGTTCTCCAGTCCTTCGGCCGCTTCCCTGTCCAAGGCCGCGTTGCCGCCGATGACGCCACGGAGGAACCAGCGGGGTCCGTCCACGCCCATGAACCGGGCGGCCCGGAAGCCACGGCCGCCGTCGGCGGATTCGGTGGGAAGCTTGGCGATGAGTTCCGTGCCGAAGGTGCCGACGATCTCCTCGACTTCGCCTCCTTGGCTGGATACGGACTGGCCGATTTGTTCGCGGATCTCGTCCCACAGCCCTTCGGAGCGTGGCGCGGCAAATGCTTGGAGCTGGAGGCTCGAGCCATCGAGGTCCATGGTGACGGCCACTACCCGCTGGGTTGCTTCTTCGACTTCGAGGCGCAATTGAAGGCCCTCGGAAGGCTCGATCAGCAAGGCGCCAAGATCCACGTAGCCATCCTGGCTATCTATTTCGCTGGCATCCAATGGCCCCTTGGACAGGCGGAAGTCGCCCTTGGCGGCTCCACTGGCTACCGTGCCGGCGTCCTGCTGCGTCGTCGCGGCATTGGCCTGCTCAGTACCGTTGTCTTTCGGCTGCTCAGCCTTGGACTTCTTTCCGCGCCCAAAAAGCATCGGGTTGTCTCCTTAGTAGTGGTCTATCCCCAGTAAACCGCAGACTGCCCATCAACTCGCGGGCAGCATGGCAATCAGCTCCGTGCGGCGCCGATTGTCGAGGGTTGTTGCTAGCTCACGGCCGGCGCGAAGCCTCCGGTGGATCCAAAGCCGCCGGTGCCGCGCGAGGTGTCGGACAACTCCTCCACGGATACGAACTGCGCATACTCGACGCGCTGGATCACCATTTGAGCAATTCTATCGCCGCGCTTGAGTTCGATTGCGTGGTTTTGGTCGGTATTCAAAAGCGTCACGGAAATTTCACCTCGGTAGCCGGCATCAACCGTCCCGGGAGCGTTCACCACCGTGAGTCCGTGCTTGGTTGCCAGCCCTGACCGGGGGTGGATCAGCGCGACAAAGCCGTTCGGCAGTGCGATTGAGACGCCCGTGGGAACAAGCTTCCGCTCACCCGGCGCAAGCGATACGTCCGCGCGGGCCCGAAGGTCCGCCCCGGCGTCACCGGGGTGGGCGTAGGACGGCGCTTCCAATCCGGCGTCGAGCATTTTCAGTTGGACCTGAAGGGTCGGCGCGCCGTATTCGGCGGAGGTGTCTGCTGGGCTGGCTACTGCTGTCTCGTGGCTCACAGTCACACATTCTATCGCCCACGGAGTGCTTCCCCGGTTGCGGCTGCACGCCGGCCGCAGGGCATGAGGGGCGTTAATTCCCGGGGGCACAGTCCCGATAAGCTGGTGGTATGCCTGAATCGACTGCTCCCGTACCCGCGCCGCACCATTCCTCGAGTGGAACGGGCGTCCTGTTTACGGAAAAGCTCTGGCCCTCCCCCTGGATTTGGATTGTGGTGGTCGGCTTGTCCGCCGCGGGCATCTTGATGTTCGCGCCGATCAGCATCACCGCGGGGATTATCGCCGCGCTGGTCCTCTTTGCGATCATGACCACCATGCTGGTGTTGTCCACCCCGGCGATTGTGGTGGACCGGGACACCGTCCAAGTGGGACGCGCTACTATCCAGCGCGAGTTTGTCGGCGCCGTCACCGCGTACCGCAAGGACGAGGCCACCGCGGAGCGCGGAACCCGTCTCCACGGACTGGCGTTCCTGTGCCTCCGGGGCTGGATCGATCCCGTGGTGCGTATTGAAATCACCGACCCGGCGGACCGCACCCCGTACTGGTTGACGTCCACGCGCCGCCCCGAAGAACTTCTGGCAGCGCTGTCCACGCAGTCTTCGCGAGGCTAGCTTTCGCATTCCTTGCAATAAAGGTGCCCGTCCTTCTCCCGCGCAATCTGGGAGCGGTGTTTGACGAGGAAGCAATTGAAGCACGTAAATTCGTCCGGTTGCGGAGGCAGGACGCGGACCAGCAGCTCTTCGCCGGACAAGTCCGCCCCGGGGAGCTCGTAGGCATCCGCGAGGTCAGTCTCATCGATGTCAACAGCCGATGACGACTGTTTCTCGGTGCGATGCGACTTGAGTTCCTCGATCGAGTCCTCGGTGTCTTCTTCGGTCTTCCGAGGGGCGTCGTAGTCCGTTGCCATGGTCCCTTCTTCGTTCTCCCTTGCACGTCACGCAGGGCTTGCGATCCTGTAGACCGGAACCTCGCCCGGTCTAAGGATGTAACGCAGCGGGCCGCATTTTTGTGCCCGATATCGGGCAGATTGTCCTCCCGGATGTCTCGAATGTCCATACCCCGGTGCCGATCGCCTGCGCACGGAATGCCGGAAATCGCGGAATATCGCGGCGCGCCCTTTGTCCTAGTAGGAAAAGGCCGTACCGGGTGGCAGAGTTTCGAATGTCAGATAGGCCATGGTGGAGGATTTTATGCGGGATCTACGGCTGGTTGGCGTCCACGACGACGGCGGACATCTCCTGTTGAGCGGTACCGGCGGCGAGATGTTCCAGCTTCCGATTGATGAGGCGTTGCGGGTTGCAGCGAGCCGGACACCTGCCCAGGTGGCCGCACGTTCCTCGATCACGCCCGTCGCCATGTCCCCCCGTGACATTCAGTCACGCATCCGCAGCGGCGCTACGGCCGCGGAAGTGGCGGAGCTGTCCGGGATGCCGCTCGCCAACGTGCAGCGGTATGAGGGCCCTGTGCTTGCAGAGCGCGAGTACATCGCCCAGCAGGCACGCAAAGTCGAAGTCGCCGCCCCTGCCCCCGGCCAGGACGCCTACCGCGCAGCGTTCGGCGATGAACCCGCAAGCCTGGGCGAAATGGTCGCACACCGGCTCACGGCCCACGGAATCGATTCCTCTAGCGTGGAATGGGATTCCTGGCGCCGGACCGATGGCACGTGGACCGTCGTCGCACGCTTCGAAACCAAGCCAGGCAGCCTGGAGAGCATCGGCGAAGAACCGCCTGCGATGTGGACGTTCCATCCCGCCCGCAAATCCATCCAGAACGCCAACCGCTGGGCCCAGCAGCTCAGCGAACTGGAACCCCTTGATGGGCCCGTACCGGCGCGGCGGCTCGCGGCCGTCTCCGACCGGCCCTTTGACTTTGAGGCCGATGCCGGGACCGCCGCACGCGCGGCTGCCGCCGCTGCCACGAAGGAAGCCGATGGGCTCCTTGACATGTTGCGCTCGCGTCGCGGACAGAGGCTGGGACTTGACGAAGACAGTGACGACGCGTTGGCGCTGCTTCTGAGCAGCGGCGTTCCGGCTGCGCATCCACGTCCTGGCGACGTCGACGACGAACGTGCGGACAGCGACGCAGCTGACAAAGAGCCGGTCGATACGGAAACGGACCAGCAGCCTGAATCCGGGCCGGCCCCCAGCCGCCGTGACGCGCGTGCATCCATGCTGTCGCGGCTGAGCCTGGCCCCGAAGCATGACGACAAGGAAGACGATTCCCTCCACCTTCACGACGGCGTCAGCACGGACACCCGTGAAATCACGGTGATCCCCGGTCCGCTGCGCCCCGTGACCATGTTGCGCGGCAGGAACGATCACGACGGTCAGACCGGCCAGGACGAGGCGCGAACCCCGGGAGCAGCATCGCCGCGGGCGGGCTTGGACGAATTGCTCGGCGGCGCTCCCCGGCGGGATCGCGAAGAGCCGAAGCCCACCCGTTCCGGGCAGAAGGATGAAGAAACTTCCGACGCGGGAGCGGCCGAGCGCCAGCCGTCACGGCCCAAGCGCTCCAGCATTCCGAGCTGGGATGAAATCGTCTTCGGGACGCGCGGAGACTAGGCAGCGTTCAATTCGTTGCGGCTTCAGCCGGCGCCGTGCCAAAGGCAAGCGTCGACGTCGAACGGCAGCAACTGATCCCGGCTCGCCATGAGATTGGCTCCATGAGCGGTGACCCGGCGCATGTAGTGCCTTCGGCATAGGGTCTCGTACCCGACAACCGGCTGCGACGCGTCGATTTGCTCCGGGGTGACCTCCGCTTGTCCGGCCTCCCTGGCAACGTCTCCCACCACGACTTGCTCGCCTTCAACCACCATGATGCCGTCGACGGTCCGCGCATTGTGTGTCGCCCGGCGGCCGCACCAGCAAAGCGCTTCCACTTGCAGGACTTGGACCCGGTCCGCGAGCTCGACGAAACGCTGGGATCCGGGGAACAGCCGGGTGCGGAAGTCGGACGTGATTCCGAAAGCGAACACGTCTACGCCCATCTCGTCAACCACGCGCGCCAGCTGTTCCACTTGCCCGGGTGAGTAGAACTGGGCTTCGTCACAGATCAGGTAGTCCACCTTGAGGCCCGTGGTCCGGCGTCGGACAACCTCGTCCCAGAAATCGGTGGTGTCAATGACTTCCACGGCGTCCGTCTGGAGCCCGAGACGGCTGGAGATGACGGATCCGCCGGCGCGGTCGTTGCAACTGAAGCGGACCCCGCCCCGGCCGCGGGCACGGTGGTTGTAATCCATCTGCAAGGCAAGGGTGGACTTGCCGCAGTCCATGGTTCCGGAGAAGAAAATGAGTTCAGCCACGGCGGCCCTTGGGACCTCCGGCTTGGAAGCATAGCAAGGGAACTTCACGCTCCGCCTTGGTCAGCGAACCATGTTGCCCCACCACCTCCAAGGCAGTCGGACGGACGCGGCGGACGTCGTAGAGCGCCAAGGTGTCCCGGGCCGCGATCATGACATCCCCGATCCGGGGGGAAACCTCCGGCCGAAGGACCCCGAAGAGTCCTGCTTCAAGGGCCTGCCCGCGCGTGAAGGCCCAGATCCGGTCGCCGAAGCGGGCGCGCCAGGCATCCAGCAGGGCGTCCCGGTGAAGCTCCCGGGCGTCGGGTTCGAGGTACAGGTGGACCATGCGTGGCTCGCCCGCTGTGTGCCGCACCCCTGCGATAAGGGCAGGATCGGCGGAATAGTCGATGCGCTGAGACTCGGGAACGTCGAGCATTCCATGGTCGCCCGTGAGCAGGATGGTTGTCCCCGCCGGCAGTGAGGCAGAGAGCCTCTTGACCGTCGAATCGATTTCCTCGAGCTGGTGCTCCCAGCGATCGGACTGACAGCCGTAGCGGTGTCCGGCTTTGTCCAGCTCGTTGACGTAGAAGTACATGAGGGAGGGGGTTCCCGCAGCCATTTCCTCCCCCGCCATTGCCGTCCGGGCATGGAGCGAGGTGCCGCCCACGAACCGGCTTCCCCGGAGCGCCGCGCGGGTCATCGGCGACGCCCCGAACTGGGGCAGGCTCACGGTGACGACGTCGGCGTCAGCGGCCACCCGTTCGAAGATTGTCGGGAACGGCTGCCAACGCAAGGGGTCGACACCAGCGTCCCAATTGCCGAGCAAGTTGACTACCTTGTCCTGGGCAGGATCCAGGACGTCATAGCCCACCATGCCGTGTTCACCGGGCGTGCGGCCGGTTCCAAGGCTGGCCAAGGACGATGCCGTGGTGGAAGGAAAAGCCGAATCAAGCCACACCGGGACGGCCCCCTGTCCCGAATTCGCAATCGACCTCAGAAACGGGGTGTGCGCGGCCCTCTGTTTCAGGAGATTGCGCCCCAGGCCATCGGCGAGAACAACGCACACGCGTTGCGATGCGGGCAAGTGCAGTTTGTTGTCGAAGCCGGGCAGGCCCATGCTCGCCGCGGCGCTCGTGAAAACCTCGGCGATCGATTTGCTGCCATACAGCGGCGCGCCGGGAAGCTCGGGGATGGCGCCGGTAACGGGGACGGTGTCCTGGGCGACGGGTTCCGACGTCGCCATCAGCGCTGGTGCCCGCGGCTCAGCCTGTTGCCGAAGACGCCGGAGCGGAGTCGCGGACCGGAGATGGTACTTGCGTGAACCGAGGGCCCGGGAGCGCCCGTATTCACGGCCCGCAGCGCGCGGGCAAAGACCTTCGCGTCCTGAACGGCCCGGGGTCCGTCAGCCTCGGAGCTGATCCGCAGCACGATGTCCTCCTGGGAGATGGTGCCCGTGTATCCGTGGTCGGCTTCGCACTGGGGATCGCCGCAGCTGGCGGGTCCCACGTCCAGCCGCTGGCCTCCGGACCAGGCAATGGAGAGGGTCAGCTCCCTGACGGGGTCGCTGGGAGTGTAGTTCTGCGGCTGCGCATACATGTAGCTGAGGACGACCGAGCGGATCTGTGCCACGGGGACGGACTCGGTGGAAATCTGGGCGACGATCTGCTCCCCGGCTTCGTCGAGCTGCTGGTCGTCGACGTGGGTGATCACCAGCATGTCCTCGGTGAGGACGAGGACCGTGATGTGCCGCCGGACCTCGGCACGGTCGAAATGTGTTTCCAAATGCACCAGATGCGCAAGGCAGTCGCGCCCGTCCAAGGCGTCGGCCACAACATCGGCAACCAGGACAGGATAGAAGCCTGCCCGTTGAAGTGCCTGGTCCAGGCTCTGCCCCTGCGAGCTGTGGTTGTGTGCTGCATGGTGCCCGGTGGTAGCCGGACCGGACGGAGGCGTCGGGGACTTCGAGCTCATTCCCCCATTTTCACAGATCGGCTGGGGACTTCATAACCGTCCGGCCCTCCGGCGGTCAACTGCCGGCTCAGCTGAGCATCGCACGGCGGGCACTGTCTGTGCGCTGTGCGGCGTTCCCGATCCACACCTCGGCGGCAAGGATTTTCGCGCCCCGTGTCCCGGCCAGGACGGGATTGAACTCCACGAGCGCGATTTCGGGGTGTTCATCCTTGAGCCGGACCAGCCGTGCTCCGAGGTCTTCGAGGGCGGCCACGTCCACGGCCGGCAGCCCTTGGTAGCCGAACAGTTTCAGGGAAGCCCGGGGTGCCCTGATGAAGTCGTGGAGATCAGTCGTGGACAAGGGAGGTACCCGGTGCGCCCAATCGTCCAGGAGGTTCACGGCGTCTCCCGCCAAACCGAAAGAGACCACGGGCCCCAGGAGCGGATCCTCGATGGCCCGGAAGGTGCACGCCTGTCCCACTGGAACCATGGCCTGCACCTCTATGGCCGATGAACCGTAGGGCTCTAGTGCGCGACGCATCTGCGCGATGTTGCGCCGAAGCGAGTCCGCATCCTCGATGTCGAGACGCACGCCTCCCAGGTCCAGGCGGTGCCTGAGGGCGGGATCCGTGGTCTTGAGCACCACGGGCCAGCCGAGCCGTTCGGCGGCGTCTACCGCTTCGTCGTCGCTCTCGAACACAGCCGACGGCACCACGGGGATTCCGTAGCGGGACAGAAGCGCGGCCGATTCGCCGCCGTCGAGCCGTACCAATTGCTCCCCCGCGACAGCAGACAGGAGCCGCTCGATGTGTTCGCGGGTACCTTCGCGGTCGCAACCAGGAGGCTCGATGAACATGCCTTGGTCCCGGTCCAGCCACTTCGCGTAACGGACCACAGCCGCCAAGGCCGCCACTGCGCTGCCCGCGCTGGAGTAGCAAGGAAGGGAAGACCCGGACTCCCCGTTTGGGGCGAGTAATCCGTCCAGTTGCACGGAAGTGTCGAGGATCCCGGTGAATGCCGCCACGACGGGCTTTCCGGCCTCCGCCGCGCATTCAGCGAGCACTCCCGCGATCGCTTCCATCGTGAGGCTGCGGGACGGCACCATGGCCGCCACCACCGCATGCACGGAATCGTCTGCAAGATTCTTCCGGAGGCTGCGCCGCAGCCCGTCCCGCGATGCGGACATCCCCGCGTCCAGATCCACGTCGGTGACGATCCTGTCGACGACGAGCCCCTGGGGCGCCGCGTTGTCCGCCACGACCTTGCCGAAGGCCGCGGAATTGCTGTAGACGGCGAGCGCCGGGCCCTTGGGCAGGGGCTGGCTGGACACGATCTGCGCCACGTCCATGAGCTGTTCGATGGTTTCGACGGCGATGACGCCGGCTTGGCGCATCATCGCGTCCAGGGCGGCCGCAGGCGCCAGTGTGGTCCTCACCACGTGCCCCGGCGGAAGCCGAAGCCCCGTCACATCCGATTTGGCGACGATGACCGGCTTGCTCCGCGACAATCGGCGGGCCAGGCGGGAGAACTTGCGCGGATTGCCGATCGACTCCAAATAGAGCCCGACGGCGACAGTATCGGGATCGTCTTCCCAGAACTGCATGACGTCGTTGCCGGAGACATCGGCGCGGTTGCCGGCAGACAAGAACGAGGAAAGGCCCAGGCCCCGGCGGCTCGCTGCCGCGTAGACGGAGACCCCGATGGCCGCGGATTGCGAAAACAGCCCCAGTCCCCCGCGCCGGGGCAGGTTCGGGGCCATGGAGGCGTTGAGGGAAACCTCCGGGTTCGTGTTCACGATCCCCAAGGACTCGGGGCCGATCACGCGCATCCCATAGGACCTCGCCTGGCGCACGAGCTCACGTTGCCTCCGTAGCCCCCGCTCGCCGTCGTCCGCGTACCCTGCTGTGGCGACCACGAGGCCTTTGACCCCGGCCGCCCCGCACTCGTCCACGACCTTCGGCACTTCCTCGTTAGGCACAGCGACGATGGCGAGCTGCACCGGCCCGGGGACTTCGCCGATCCGGGCGAACGACTTCATGCCGCCCACCTCGAAGGCTTCAGGGTTGACCGCATAGACCGCACCGGTGAATCCACCATCCAGGATGTGCTCAAGCAACTGGTGCCCGACGGTCCCCCACCGGCGGCTGGCGCCCACCACCGCGATCGACGACGGCGCAAGCAAGTCCCGCACGCTGCGGGCCTCGGCGCGGTGTTCCCGCGATTCCATGACGGCGAGGGATTTTGCGGTGGGGTCGATGTTGAATTCAACGCTGACCACGCCGTCGTCGAATTTGCGCGCAAGCTCATAGCCGGCATCGGCGAAGACCCGCAGCATTTTGCGGTTCTCCGGCAGGACCTCGGCCGTGAAGCGGCGGATGCCGTTCTCCCGCGCGGCCGCGGCCAAGTGTTCGAGCAGGATGGAGCCGATGCCCCGGCCCTGCTGGACATCGGAAATATTGAAGGCCACTTCGGCCTCCGTGGGGTCATCGAGCCGATCGTAGCGGCCCACGCCGACGATCTCTCCGCCGATGGTGATGACAAACGCCACCCGGTCCTTGTGGTCCACCTCCGTGAAGCGGTGCAGTTCCTTGCTGGAGAGCCTCGGCTTGAACGAGAAGAACCGCATATAGATGGACGTCTCGGACTGCGCCGTATGGAAGGCTTGGAGGGCGCCGGCATCTTCGGGTGAGATTGGTCTCAAGTGGGCCGTTCCGCCGTCGCGAAGCACGACATCGGCCTCCCAATATTCCGGATATACGCCGGCGCCGGGCTGATCCACCATAGGCTTAGCCTAGCCAAGTCTTCCGCAGTACACGTTTAAGGATCCACCGACTCCATGGCACGAAGCCAAAGTCCCTCCCGCTCAAACGCGGCCTCGGCCGCTGTCGACGGGGACTTCACCGAGAACATCATCGATATCGACGTCACTTCCGAAATGGAAGGCTCCTTCCTGGAGTACGCGTATTCGGTGATCTATTCCCGTGCGCTCCCCGATGCGCGCGACGGCCTCAAACCCGTTCAGCGGCGCATCTTGTACATGATGAGCGACATGGGCCTGCGCCCGGACCGCGGCCATGTGAAGAGTGCCCGCGTGGTGGGCGAAGTCATGGGAAAGCTGCACCCCCACGGTGATGCGGCCATCTATGACGCCATGGTACGCATGGCACAGGACTTCTCGCTGCGCTTGCCCCTGATCGACGGGCACGGAAACTTCGGTTCGCTCGACGACGGCCCGGCAGCACCGCGCTACACGGAAGCCCGGCTCGCCGCGGCTGCGATGACGATGACCGAGAACCTCGACGAAGACGTGGTGGACTTCGTCCCCAACTACGACAACCAGCTCACCCAGCCGGACGTGCTCCCGGCCGCCTTCCCCAATCTGCTGGTCAACGGCACTACGGGCATCGCCGTCGGCATGGCCACCAACATGGCACCCCACAACCTCGTGGAAGTCATCGCGGCCGCCCGGCACCTCATCGCCAACCCGGATGCCACGCTGGAAGATGTCATGCGGTTCGTGCCCGGCCCGGATTTGCCCACCGGCGGCCGGATCGTGGGCCTGGACGGAATCCGCGACGCCTACGCCACGGGACGCGGTTCATTCAAGACCCGCGCCAAGGTGGAGATCGAGCAGCTCACGGCGCGCCGCACCGGCCTCGTGGTGACCGAGCTCCCCTACATGGTGGGTCCGGAGAAGGTCATTGAAAAGATCAAGGATGCCGTCAACGCCAAGAAGCTGAGCGGCATCAGCGACGTCATGGACCTCACCGACCGCAAGCACGGACTGCGGCTCGTGATCGAGATCAAGAACGGCTTCAACCCCAACGCCGTGCTGCAGCAGCTCTACCGGTTCACGCCGATGGAAGACTCCTTCGGCATCAACAACGTGACCTTGGTGGATGGGCAGCCGCAGACCTTGGGCTTGCTCCAGCTCCTGCAGGTCTATGTGGGCCACCGCCTTTCCGTCGTGCGCCGTCGCACAGCCTTCCGCTTGGGCAAGAAAAAGGACCGCCTCCACCTGGTGGAGGGCCTGTTGATCGCGATCGTCGACATCGACGAGGTTATCCAGATCATCCGCTCCTCGGACGAGGCATCGGCTGCCCGCGAACGGCTGATGTCCATCTACGACCTGTCCGAGATCCAGGCCAACTACATCCTGGAACTCCGCCTGCGCCAACTGACCAAGTACTCACGCATCGAACTCGAGAAGGAGCAGGAAGAACTGCGGCGCGAGATCGCCGAGCTCGAGGCGATCCTGGCATCCGACGTGCTCCTGCGCGAGCTGGTGTCCGGAGAGTTGGCCGAAGTGGCCGAGAAGTACGGTACCCCGAGACGCACAGTCCTCCTTGAATCCGAGGCTGTCTCCCCCACCGTCGCCGCCGCCCTCGCAGCAGCCGTCCCGGCCGGCAAGGGCAAGGCCGCCGCGCTCCCGCTCGAAATCCCCGATGACCCTTGCTGGGCACTCCTGAGCGCCTCCGGCCAGATCGCACGGACCTCCAATCAGGAGCCGTTGGCCGAACCCGGCCCGCGGAGCAAGCATGATGTCTACCGCTCCGTGGTCAAGACAACCGCGCGCGGCGAGATCGGCGCGGTCACCTCGCAGGGCCGCATGCTGCGGGTGCAGGTCATGGACATGCCGGCACTGCCGGCAATGTCCGGCCTGCCCAACCTTGCCGGGGGCGTCGCGGCAAAAGACTTCATCACCCTGCTCAAGGGCGAATCGCTCGTGGCGTTCGTGCCGCTGGATGCCGTGCTGGCCATCGGAACGGCGCAAGGCGTGGTCAAGCGCGTCCAGCCTGACTACCCGCTAAACCGCGAAGACTGGGAAATCATTGCCCTCAAGGACAAGGACACTGTGGTGGGCGTGGAGCCCGCCCAGGACGACGACGTCGACCTCGTCTTCGTGACCCGGCTTGCGCAGCTCCTGCGTTTCAGCGCCTCCGCCGTTCGGCCGCAGGGCCGTACCGCCGGCGGCATGGCAGGAATCAAGCTGGGAGTCGGCGACGACGTCATCCACTTCGGCACAGTGCGCGCCAACGATCCAGCCGCCGTCGTGGTGACGATTGCGGGCAGCAACGGCGCGCTGCCGGGAACCGCTCCGGGCACGGCGAAGATCACCCCGTTCGAGGAGTACCCGGCCAAGGGCCGGGCGACCGGAGGCGTGCGGGCGCACCGTTTCCTCAAGGGTGAAGACACACTCCTGCTCGGGTGGGCGGGCCATGGTCCGGCGAAGGCGTCATCCAGCGCCGGCGTTGCACGTGCCCTCCCACAAGAACACGGCCGTCGCGACGGCTCCGGCGTTCCCCTCTCCCAGCCCGTGGATGCCATCGGTGCGAGCATGGCCTGGGAAGAAGGAAACGCCGGCGAGAAATGACGGGACGTAGCCGTTGAAGGCTACGTCCCGGCCGCGCTGGGCTACATCGTGGCGATACTGAGGATGTTTCCTTCCGAATCGAGGAACCAGGCTCCCCGTTCTCCGCTCGGCATGGTGGCTACGCCGTTTTCGGTCTTCAGGCCCGGGAAGTCGTACTCTTCGAAGACCACTCCGCGTTCCCTGAGATCGGCCATGTCCTGGTCCAGGTCCGTGCTCTGGAATCCCAACTGCGTGTTCTTCGCGGTCCCGGCATTGGGCGTCTCGTAGAGCAGGAAGGCTGTGCCGTTGGCGCACTTGTACATCAGGTTGTCTGTGGCTTCCGGGTTATCCGGTTCGAGGCCTAGCTTGTCGCGGTAGAAGTCGCGTGCGCGGGCGATATCGCTGGCAGGGAGCACGCCGGCGACGTTTAGATCCTTTAGCATGGCAGTTTCACTTTCCAGGCTTCCCCAGCACCTAACTTTACTCCTGATCGGGCTGATCAGGGCTGGAACAGGGGGCTCTACGTGCGGTGTGACCGGATCAGGAATCCGGGCCCTAGACTACTGCCATGCCGATCATTCCCGATGACAAGGACTGGACCTGGGTCCTGTCCACGCCCTGTCCCGAGTGCGGCTTCGACGCCGCCACTGTGACGCCGTCCACCGTCCCGGGGACAGTCCTGAACATGCTGCCGCGTTGGCGGGCCGTTTTGCGCCGGGAGGACGCCTCCACCCGCCCGGACGAACACACGTGGTCACCGCTGGAGTATGCCTGCCACGTGCGGGATGTCTTCAGCCTCTTCGACCAGCGCCTGAACTTGATGCTGCGGGAGGACGACGCCCGCTTCGCCAATTGGGACCAGGACAAGGCCGCGATCGACGGCGACTACGCGAATGCGGATCCGGCCGAAGTCGCTGGGCAGCTGGCCGCCGAGGGCACCCAGATTGCCAACTCCTTCGCTGCCGTGCACGAGGACGAATGGCCCCGCACGGGGGTGCGCAGCAACGGCTCGACGTTCACAGTGCTGACGTTCGCCCAGTACTTCCTGCACGATGTCGTCCATCACCTGCACGACGTGGACGGCTAGGCGCCGCGATGTCGTGGAAAGACACGAGGGCAACCCGCCTGTTCACCATTGATCTGCCCATTGTCCTCGGACCATTCGGCGGCCTGTCATCGGTGGAGCTGGCGGCCACAGTCAGCGAAGCCGGCGGGCTGGGTTCGTACGGCCTCTACGGCTACGATGCGGAACGGATTGCGGCCACGGCCCGCGACCTCAGGGAGGCCACCGGGAAACCGTTCGCACTGAATATTTGGCTCCCCATCGAGGGCGAGGAGCCGCCAACCGCGGACCCCGGTCAGTTCGCCGCCTACGTGGACATCCTCCGGCCGTACTTCGAGCTGGTGGGCGTGGAACCACCCGCGCAACCGGACGCCTACCTGCCCGATCTGCAGGAACAGATCCAAGCGGCCATCGAGGCCCGGCCGGCTGTGCTGAGCTTCGTATTCGGTGTTCCATCGGGGGCCGTCATTGAACAGGCCCGGCGGAACGGCATTGTGGTGGTCGGTACCGCGACCACTGTTGACGAAGCGGTGGCCTTGGATGCCGGCGGCGTGGACGCCATCGTCGCCACGGGGATGGAGGCCGGCGGACACCGGGTTTCCTTCCTGCGCGCCCCGGAGGACTCGCTCGTGGGGACCATGGCACTGGTGCCCCAGGTGGTGGATGCCGTCTCGGTTCCGGTCATCGCGGCCGGCGGTATCTCGGATGGCCGTGGAGTCGCTGCCGCGTTGGCGCTGGGCGCGGACGCCGTCCAGATCGGTTCGGCCTTCCTGGCCACGCGGCAGTCAGCCATCAGTCCCGCACACCTGGCCGCGATGCGCGGACCCGGCGCCGCCCACACGGTCCTGACCCGTGCCCTCAGCGGCCGTTTGGCTCGCGGCATCCCTAACAGGATCATCGCGGAGCTCGCCGATCCTTCCGTGCATGCCCCGTTCCCGATCCAGAACTGGCTGACCGGCAAGTTCCGGCCCGCCGCGGCGGCACAGGGAATCCCGGGCCTGATGTCGCTGTGGGCAGGCCAATCGACGCCGCTCATCAGGGAGGACGACGCCCGGAAACTCGTGGACAATATCGTCGAGTCTGTGGACGCTACCCTCGAGCGGCTCGGACAAACGTAACTTCGGGCTAGTTCCCGCGCACCAGCTCCGGGAGCGCCGACGGCGAGCCGAGATCAAGCCGGGAATCTCCCCCGTCGATGTCGGCCGGGTTGTGGGTCACCAGGACCACTGTGACGTCCTTGAGCCCGGCGCGCAGCTCCGCCATCATGAGCCGCCCGGCCTCGGCGTCGAGATGGGCGGTCGGCTCGTCCAGGAGCAGCACAGCTGCTCCTGTGAGGAGGGTGCGGGCCATGGCCAGCCGTTGGCGTTCGCCGCCGCTCAAGAACGAACCCGAGGGGCCAATGCGGCTATCGAGACCACCGGGAAGCCCGGAAACCACTCCGGAAAGCCCGACGGCGCCCAAGGCCTTGTACATATCCACTTCGGAAGGCTTGCGGCCGGCCGGGCGGGAGAGCAGCAAATTGCCTCGAATCGTGGAGTCGAAGAGATGGGCCTCCTGGGGACACCACGCGGCCTTCCCGCCGATGTAGGCCCTCCCGGATGATGCGGGCAGGAAGCCAAGCAGCACGGAGAGCAGCGTGGATTTCCCCGAGCCTGAAGGTCCGGTGACCGCGAGCCAGCGTCCGGGCACCGCTTCGGCGCTGAGCCCTCCGAATACAGGCGCGCTGCCGGGCCAGGACGCTTCAAGGCCATCCAGCAGCAGCCCCGAAGAGCCGTCGGGTCGTTCCGGCAGCGTCAGCACACCGCCGTCGACCTCCGGCGTATCGAAGGCACCTGACTGGGCAATCCGCCGCAGTACCGCGGCCAATGCCGGACCCTGCCGCACGGCGGACACTGCCGCCGCGTAGGGTTCCGCGAGGGCCAGCTGGACAAGGACGACGACGGCGAGCACCGCCGGCGCGACCGTTCCGGCCTGCACTGAAGGTGCTGCCAAAATCCCAGCCCCCAGGGCTCCCAGGGTGCAGGCAAGCACGGTCAACCCCTGGCCGATTCCATCAGCCCACGCGGAACGCTGTGCGGCCACCGTGGCTGCGTTGTCCTTCCGGGTCAAGGACGACAGGACTGCTCCGGCGACGCCGTTGGAGCTGAGCTCCGCGCGGGCGTCGAGGGCCGCGGCAACATCGCGCAGAACGAGCGAGCGCAGTTCCTGCTCGGCGCGTGCCGCGTTGCGGTCCGCTGTCAGGGCAAGAACCGGAGCCAGGACCAGCCCAACCACGGCGGTCGCTGCAACCGCCGGCACGGTGGCGGGAACCAGCAGCGCCGAGGCGACCACCGCCGACACCGCGACGGCGAGCGCTGACAGCGGGGGAAGCACGACGCGCGGCAGAACGTCGCGCAGCGTATCGACGTCGTCCACCACAGCTCCAAGGACATTGCCGCCCTGCAGGAGCCGCCGCAAGGACAGCGCCCGGGCGCTGAGAGTTGCCCAGAGCGCGCCCCGGAGCCTCGTCATGGCGGCGAAGACCGTGTCGTGGACGACCAGCCGTTCGGCGTACCTCAGCACCGCCCGGCCTATCCCGAAGAACCGGACGCCCACGATCGCTCCAAGCAAGTACAGGATGGGCGGTTGCTCGCTGGCCCGGATGATGAGCCAGCCGGACAGCCCGGACAGTGCCACGGCAAACAAGGCGGCGAGCGCCGCGAGCAGCACGGCAACGGCGAACTTGTAGCGGACGGGCGCCAGGATCCGTGCGAGGGCCTTGAGCGTGGAGATGGCGGTGCGGGGTTCAATTCCCCCGTCCGGTGTGGTTCCCGGAGTCGCGTCGCCCCGGAGCGGAGGAGGCACGGACACGGCGGATTCCAGGCCCACGGGACCGGAGTGTTCCTGCGCGGCCACGCGGTCGCTCGTCCCGCCGTCGACGCTCACTACGTTGTCCGCCAGCTTCCGGGTCGCGGCGTCGTGGGCCACGAGGATGACAGTCGCGGCCCCCCGCAGCCCCGCGATCGCCGAACGGATGGCGTCCGCGGACGCGGCGTCGAGGTGGGCGGTGGGTTCGTCGAGCAGCAGGACCGTGGCACCGGCGTCGAGGCGCGCCAAGCCGCGGGCCACGGCCACCCGCCGCACTTCGCCAGGGCTCAACTCGGCAGGATGTTTGAACGCGAGGTGCTCCGCGGCGGCCTGCTCCAGGCAACGCATGGCCCTTGCGATATCAGCGTCCGGCGTGGATCCAGGGCCGGACGGCGCGAAGTCCTGGTTGCCGCCGTTCAGGTAAAGGATGATCTCGTCGAGCACCGTGCCGGCGACCATGACGGGATGCTGCGGAACCCAAGCGACCGCTCCGGCTTCCAGTCCGGTGACGGACCCTTCGATGGTTGCCAGCGGACCGTCGCCGATCGTGCCGGCGAGGACACCTACGATGGTGCTCTTGCCTGAACCGCTGCGGCCGTCAAGGGCGGTGATCTGCCCGGCCGGAGCCTTGAAGCCGATGGGCCCGACGGCGGCAGCCGTCCTTCCCGCGTACGTCACCGTCAGTCCGGTGGCCACGACGCCGGCTGGCGCCCCGCTGCTGGCGGGCGCGCCGTCGTCGTGCCCGTCATTCAGCGGGCGTCCCGCCGGCGACTCCAGCACGGCGGTGGCTGCAGCCAAAGCCTCACGCCCGTCGTCGCTGGCGTGGTGGGCAGTGCCCAGCTCGCGCAGGGGAAGATAGCAATCGGGGGCGAGGATGAGGGCCAGCAGGCCTGCTTCCAGACCCATGTCGCCGGCCACGAGTCGAACCCCGATGAAGACGGCCACGACGGCGACGGAGATGGTGGCTATGAGTTCCAGGGCGAGAGCCGACAGGAAGGCAGTCCGCAGGGTTCCCATGGTGCGCGAGCGGTATTCCTCGGAGAGGTCCTCAAGGGCTGCGCGTTGTTCTCCCGCGCGGCCCAGTCCCACCAGCACCGGAAGTCCCTTGGCCAACTCCAGGATGTGCCCCGAGAGCCTCCGCAGCGTGGATTGGGCTTCGCGCACCCGGTCCTCGGTATGGCGGCCGATCAGGACCATGAAGAGCGGGACCAGCGGCAGGGTCAGCACCACCACCACGGCGCTGACCCAGTCCGCGAAGAGGATCCGTACGCCGAGGAGCAAGGGCAAAGCGGCACAATTGACCAACGCGGGAAGGAACTGGGTGTAGTAGTTGTCCAGTGCATCAAGGCTCCGGGTCGCAAGCACGGCAAGGCCGCCGTCGTTCACGTCGCCGACCCGTCCCGCTGCCCCGGGGCCGAGTGCCCGCCCGAGCAGCCGGGACCGCAGCTCTTCCTTGACCCCGAGGGCCGCGCGGCGCGCCGCGACTCCCTGGCCCCAGACTGTCAGCGAGCGCAGGACGGCGCCGGCGGCGCCCCAAAGGAGTCCTTCGCGCCACCCCAAGCCGCCTGCCGCGAGTGCGGACAGCATCCCCGCGATGGCCTGCGCGATCAGTACCAGGGACAAGGCCTTGAGTGAGGACAGCAGGCCAAGGAAATACAAAGCCGATCGGGTGGCGGGTCCGGCAGGCAGCTGGGGCTTCATCCGCTACTCGCCGGCGTTGCGGGGTGAGTGTTTGGCGGCTGGTCCGCCCGGCGCCGCATGGCCCACCAGCACCTTTGCCGCGATGGCGGGGAGGAAACCATGTGCGGGGGGAATATGTGCAGCGCTCACGCGGCGGCGGAACACCCAATAGGTCCAGGCCTGGTAGGCGATGACGAGGGGCAAGCCGACGGCAGCCACGATGCTCATCAGCCCCAGGGTGTAGGCGGAGGACGAGGCGTTGGAAATGGTGAGGTTGAAGGCAGGGTTCAAGGTGGACGGGATGACCACGGGGAACGCCGCGCCGAAGATGGACGCAGTGGCGCACACCAGGAACGCACCCAGGGCTCCGAAAGCCTTGCCCTCAGCGCCGCGGCGGGCAAGGACCCAGGCGCCTGCCGCTGCGAGGACTCCGAGGGCCACCAGGATCCACGTCAACGGCTTGCCGCTGAGCAGCTGCACGGCGACCATCCATGCCAGCAGCGGCAGCAATGCGAGCGGGGCAAGCCGCACAAACCAGCGGCGCGCCCGGTGGCGCACTGCGCCGTCGGTCTTCAGTGCCAGGAACGCGAGCGCATGCACCAGGGCGAACGCGACCACGGCGAATCCGCCCAGCACCGCGTATCCGCTGAACCAGGCAAAGGGGCCGCCCTGGCGGTCGCCGTTCGAGTCGATCGGCAGCCCGGTGGTGGTCAGCGCGAGGGCAGCGCCGATGCCGAACGCGGCCGTGAACGAGCCCAAGGCGATCGCCCAGTCCCAGACGGTCCGCCAGCGCGCGGTGTCCACTTTTCCCCGGTACTCGAAGGCCACAGCCCGGAAGATCAGGGCCACCAGGACAATGAGCAGCGGCAAGTAGAGCGCCGAAAACAACGAGGCGTACCACAGCGGGAAAGCCGCGAAGGTGGCACCGGCCGCGGTCAGCAGCCACACTTCGTTCCCGTCCCACACCGGGCCGATCGTGTTCAGCAGCACCCGGCGGTCGGTGTTGTTCCGGGCGAAGAGCTTCATGAGCATTCCGACGCCTAGGTCGAAGCCCTCCAGGAAGAGGTAACCCGTCCACAGCACGGCGATGGCCACGAACCAGACGGTAGGCAACAGTTCCATTCGAAAGATCCCTTTGCTTCCTAGTAGGCGAATGCCAGGACGTCGTCGCTGTCACCGGGCTGGCCCGGAGCACCCGGCGTCCCGCCGTCGTCGTCCTTCTTTTCTTTCTTTTCGCTGCTGCGAGCCTCAGCGAGCTCCGGCATCGCGGACACCACTCCGCCCCGGGCGTATTTGACCAGCAGCCGGACCTCGACCACCAGCAGGACCGCGTAGATGGAGGCCAACACGACCAGCGAGGTGATGAGCTCGGCGGCGGAGACGCCGGGTGAGACGGCCGCGGCCGTGAACATGAACACTTGGTCGACGCCGCTGGCGTCCGGATTGGGCGCGACGACGAACGGCTGCCGGCCCATTTCGGTGAAGATCCAACCGGCGGCGTTGGCACCGAAGGGAGCGAGGATGCCGAAGACCGCCAGGCGCATGATCCAGCGGGATTGCGGGACCATGCCCTTGCGGGTCACCCACAGGGCGAGCAACGCGGCAAAGGCAGCGATCCCGCCGAAGCCGATCATCATGCGGAAGCCCCAGTAGGTCACTTCCATGACGGGTACGTACTGGATGTCTTGGCCTGCCCGATCGCCGTACAGGGGATTGTCCGGCAGGTGGGTGCCGTACTTGGCCTTGTATTCGTCAAGCAGGCTGTTGACGCCCTTCACTTCGGTGTTGAAATCACCCTTGGCCAGGAAGGAAAGGATGCCGGGGACCTCGATCACGGCCACAATGTCGTTGCAGCTCTTGGACCCGAGGTTGCCCACGCTCAACACGGAGAATCCGGTGCCGTCGTGGCAGGCGGCCTCGGCCGCGGCCATCTTCATGGGCTGTTGTTCGAACATCAGCTTGCCTTGCAAGTCGCCCGTGAATGCGGTGCCGGCGAACGAGATCATGGCGACGACGGCGCCGATCCGCAGGGAGGTGATCCACACCTTGTAGTCGGCCTTGTCCCGTCCGGGAATGACGGCTTCGCCTGCTACGGCCCGGCCATCGGCTCCTACGGTGTCAATGCCATCGTGGCGGCGGCGCCAGAGGTGGTACCAGGCGATGCCCAGGAGGAACGCACCGGCGACGGCCAGCGCGCCGAAGAGCGTGTGGGGTACGGCCACCATGGCGGTGTTGTTGGTGAAGACCGCCCAGGCGTCGGTCATGACGGGACGCCCGTTGACCATCGTGACGCCGACGGGGTGCTGCATCCAGGAGTTGGCCACGATGATGAAATAGGCCGAGAAGACCGAGCCGATCACGGCGATCCAGAGGCACGCGAGGTGGATGCCGCGCTTGAGTTGCTTCCAGCCGAAGATCCAGAGTCCCAGGAAGGTCGATTCCACGAAGAACGCCAGAAGCGCTTCCAAGGCCAGGGGCGCACCGAACACGTCGCCGACGAACCGGCTGTATTCGCTCCACGCCATGCCGAATTGGAATTCCTGCACGATGCCCGTGGCCACGCCCATGATGAAGTTGATGAGGAAGAGCTTGCCCCAGAACTTGGTCATCCGCAGGTATTCCACCTTGCCGGTGCGATACCAGAGGGTCTGGATGACGGCCACCACGAGGCCCAGCCCGATGGTCAACGGCACCATCATGAAGTGGTAGACCGTGGTGATTCCAAATTGCCAGCGTGCGATTTCCAAGGCGTCCATGGCTGTCCTTATTGTTCCGCCGCCCTCTGGCGGCGTCCATTTTCTACGTTGCGTAGAACCGACTTCTTCTACACAGTGTAGAACAAACCCCTGCGATGTGCTCACCACTCTTCCAGCGGTGTCACAGTGCCGCAAGGACACGCCGCGCCGCATGTTCTACCTCACGTAGAATCGCCGCCCGAAAAGGGGTAGATTGAGGGAGGAATGTTGGATCGTCGCACTTCCATGCAGCCCGCGAAAACGGGCAAGGCAAGTGCGGAAAGTAGGGATGCGTTGATGGCAAGTCTTGGCGAACTGGAACGGGCGGTCATGGATCTCCTTTGGGCGGGCCAGGAGGCTGCGACAGCCAACAAACTCCGTGATCTGCTGGCGCAGGATTCCGCCGCCACGGATGGTATTGCAGGACACCAGGGCAAGGACCTCGCAGTCACCACGGTGCTGACGGTCTTGTCCCGCCTCGAGAAGAAAGGCCTCGTGGAGCGCGAACGCGGCACCCGCCCGCACCGCTACCAGGCTGTTTCGAGCCGCGCGGACCACACGGCGGACCTCATGCACGAGGCCCTCGGCTCCGCCCCGGACCGCGAAGCCGTGCTGGCCCGGTTCATCGGTTCCGTAAGCGAAAGTGAAGCCGCCACGCTGCGCAAGCTGCTCGGCAAAAACTAAGCCCCCATGTTCTGGACCTCATATTTTCTGGCGGTCCTTGCTTTGGTGCTGGCCTGGCCGGTTCCTGTCCTTTTGTCGCGCGCCGAATGGCCGTCACGCGCACCCTTCATGGCAATGGTCCTCTGGCAGGCCATCGCACTCGCCGGTGGCCTCTCCATGATCGGCGCCATGCTCGTCTACGGGCTCGAGCCCATCGGCGACAACCTCATTGCGGGCCTGCGCTCCCTGGCCGGCATGGTGCTCCACAATGAGCCCACCACGGCACTGGGCTTCTGGCACTTGTTCGCTTTGTCCGCCGCGGCACTGTTGAGCGCCCATCTCGTATTCACCTTGCTGCTCACCTACGTCAAGATCGAGCGGCAGCGGCGGAGGCACCGCGAACTCCTCGCACTCCTGGCCTCACCGTCCGACGACGGCCCCGGCACCGTGGTCATCAACCACGACTCCCCCGTTGCGTACTGCCTGCCCGGCGGCGCACGGTCGGTGACCGTCCTGTCCGACGGCCTGATGGCTGCCCTCGAGCCTGCCGAGCTCCGGGCCGTCCTCATCCACGAGAATGCCCACCTCTCGCAACGCCATGACCTTCTCTTGTGGGCCTTCGCGGCGTGGCGCCAGGCACTCCCCTGGTTCCCCACCACGCGGCTCGCCCAGGTTGCGGTCAACTCCCTGATCGAAATGCTCGCCGATGACGTGGCCCTGCGCACCGAAAGCAAAGGAACACTCATCAAGGCGATCGCGATCGTGGCCAGCGGTTCCGCCCGTCCCGTGGAGCAATTCGCCCCGCCCGGAACAAGCAGCGACGACGCTTCCCCCGAAGGCAGCACCTTGAGCGGCACCGGCGGTGCCGATTCACCGCGTACGACGGCGTCGCGCGTCAGCCGGCTGCTCTCACCCAAGCCACCGCTTCCGGCAGCCCAGCGCGCCCTGGTCCTCGCGGCGTCGGCCATGTTGCTCGCTGTGCCGACAGGCTTGCTGATTGTCCCGGGTTTGCTGGGCTGAACCGGATTGGACTGAGCAGGCTGCCGGGCTACGCAGGCCCACCGGATCACCGGATCAGGCGTCGATGCGTTCCCGGTCCAGGTCCGCTGCGCCGGCAATAATGAAGTCCTTGCGCGGGGCGACATCCGATCCCATGAGTAGGTCGAAGGTGTCCTCCGCCATCTTCGCGTTCTCGATCCCCACTTTGCGGAGGGTGCGGTGGCGCGGATCCATCGTGGTCTCGGCGAGCTGTTCGGCGTCCATTTCGCCGAGGCCCTTGTAGCGCTGGATCGGCTCCTTGTAGCGCTTGCCCTCCTTGGCGAGCCTGGCCAGCAGGACGTGCAGTTCGGCCTCCGAGTACGTATAGATCATCTCGTTGGCCTTCTGGCCGGCGTTGATGACTTCCACACGGTGCAGCGGCGGGACGGCCGCATATACCCGGCCCTCGTCGATCATCGGACGCATGTACCGGAAGAACAAGGTGAGCAGCAGCGTACGGATGTGCGCGCCGTCGACGTCTGCATCGGTCATCAGGATCACCTTGCCGTAGCGGGCGGCGTCGATGTCGAAGCTGCGGCCCGAGCCGGCACCCACCACCTGGATGAGGGCTGCGCACTCCGCGTTGGAGAGCATGTCCCCCACCGAGGCTTTCTGCACGTTCAGGATCTTGCCACGGATCGGCAACAGCGCTTGGAAGTCCGAGGACCGCGCCAGCTTTGCGGTGCCCAGGGCGGAGTCACCTTCCACGATGAACAGCTCAGAGCGTCCGACGTCGTCCGTGCGGCAATCTGCCAGCTTGGTGGGCATCGACGACGTTTCCAGCGCATTCTTCCGGCGCTGCGTTTCCTTGTGGACGCGGGCCGAGATACGGGACTTCATTTCGCTGACGATTTTCTCGAGCAGCAGGGCGGACTGGGCCTTGTCGTTGCGGTTCGCCGAGTTCAGGCGCGCGGTGATCTCATCCTCGACCACCTTGGCAACAATCGCCCTGACAGCCGATGTCCCCAGGATTTCCTTGGTCTGGCCCTCGAATTGCGGCTCGGCCAAGCGGACCGTCAGCACTGCCGTGAGGCCAGCCAGGACGTCGTCTTTTTCAATCTTGTCGTTGCCCGCTTTGAGCTTGCGCGCGTTCGTTTCGACGGCCTTGCGGAACGTCTTCAGGAGTGCCTGCTCAAAGCCGGCCTGGTGCGTGCCACCCTTGGGCGTGGCGATGATGTTGACAAAGCTCCGCATGGTGGTTTCGTAGCCGATTCCCCAGCGCAGCGCTATGTCCACTTCACAGTCGCGTTCCACTTCAGCGATCTTGCTGTGCCCGTTTTCGTCAAGGACCGGAACGGTTTCCTTGAACTTGCCCGCACCATGGAGCCGCCAAATATCCGTGACGCCCGAATCCGCGGCGAGGAAGTCGACGAATTCGGAAATGCCGCCGTCGTGGTGGAAGACCTCCTGGTGCGGGCCGCTCTCGCCGGGGGTGCCGGGGAGCCGGCGCTCGTCCCGGACAGTGAGCTTGAGGCCCGGAACGAGGAAAGACGTTTGGCGGGCGCGCGCGGCCAAGTCCTCGTAGGCGAACTTCGCGTCCGGGGTGAAGATCTGCCGGTCTGCCCAGTAGCGGATGCGGGTACCGGTGACGCCGCGCTTGGCCTTGCCGACGACGTCGAGCACCGAGTTCTCGACGAACGGTTCGAAGACCGACGTCGGGCTGAGCTTCGAGCCGGTGTCCTTGAACCGTCCGGGCTCGCCCCGGCGGAAGGACATCTGGTAGGTCTTGCCGCCGCGGTCCACCTGCACGTCCAGACGGGCGGAGAGCGCGTTCACTACCGACGCGCCAACGCCGTGCAGACCGCCGGACGCCGTGTAGGAGCCACCGCCGAACTTTCCGCCTGCGTGAAGTTTGGTGAAGACAACTTCGACGCCGGTGAGCCCGGTCTTGGGTTCCAGGTCCACGGGGATGCCGCGGCCGTCGTCGTGGATTTCCACCGAATTGTCCGCATGGAGGATGATCTGGATGTCGTGTCCGAAGCCTGCCAGCGCCTCGTCCACGGAGTTGTCGATGATTTCCCACAGGCAGTGCATGAGGCCGCGGGAGTCGGTGGAGCCGATGTACATGCCCGGACGTTTGCGGACCGCCTCCAGTCCTTCCAAAACTGAAAGGTGCCGGGCGTTGTATTCAGAACTCGGTGCCACGGGCGGGGCGCTCCTTCGGGGGTGTAACAGAGGCAAAAAACACTCCTCCTAGGCTAGCTGCCCCGGAGCCCGGACGAGAGCTGCCACTCCCAATCGTGCTGGACGCCACTTCCCGGTGTTACGCACATGTGATACGCGGACAGCGAACGTGACCCATCCTTGCCATGGTTTTGCTTCGAATGCTGGTTATATGGATACACAGAACTACTAAGGAGGCCGAACATGACAACAGCAGTTGCAGACCGCACACTCAATGCACTCGACCGGTGCGACCGTTGCGGGGCCCAGGCATATGTCCGCGTTGTACTCGAGTCCTCCGGCGGTGAGCTGCTCTTCTGCGGCCACCACGCACGTGCAGTAGAGGCCACGCTGCGGCCGATGACTTCGGACTGGCATGACGAGACGGCGCGCCTTCAGGAGAAGGAACCCGTCCTCGCCGACTAGCCCCAATGGCTGGCCCCCGCGGCCACCTGGCTGACAAAACTTCATAGAGACAGCGGCCCCCCCCGGACGGGGGGGGCCGCTTCGTTAACCGGGGTCTCCCGGCCCAGGCCGCAACGTTGCCTAGGCGCGGCCCGCGTCCCGGTGCGTCCTATCCTGCCTGGCCCTGGCCACGTCGGCAGCGATCTCCTGGTGCCCTTGGGCGCCAAGGCCGGCCACGACCCCAATGATGTCTTTATCGGGCCGGTTCTGGCTCAGTTTTGCCTTCGCCTCGATACGGCTGATCACCAGCTCGATGCCGACGATCGCACGCAACTGGCCGGAGACGTAGCGCTCCGGGGCGTCATCCACGGACCACGGCCGCTCGGAACGGGCTTCATTGAGCCCGGTCAGCTGCCTGACATGATTCCCGAGCCACTCGGCGTCGTCATGGACGGCAAGCCTGCCGTAAACGTGGGCCGTGGAGTAGTTCCACGTCGGGACGACGCGTCCGTGCTCTTCCTTCGATGCATACCAGGTAGGCGAGATGTAGGCGTCCGCGCCCTGGATGATGACGAGTGATTCCCCGATCGAGGGCGCGGACCATTGCGGGTTGGTTCGGGCGAGGTGTCCGTGGAGCGCGCCGTGTTCGCCGATCGAGGGCTCGTAGATGAGCGGCAGGAAAGTCGCGAGCATGCCCTGTGATGTCATGGTGACCAGATTGGCTGCACCTGGCCGCGTCAGGAGGTCGTGGATCACGTCAGGACCGGCCTCGAAGTGCGCTGGGATGTACATGGGTTCTATTCTTCCTTTTCTGTGGCGGGTGGTCTCGGTGTTCTATTGGTCTTCAGCGGCCTTGGTCGGCGGGCTGCGGATTGAGGCGGACCCGGACCGCGATGCCGGCGCAAGCGATGACGGCCAGCCCGCCGACGATCGTGGTCCAGCCCAGGGATTCGCCCAGCAACAGCCCTGCCCAGCAAATGCTCAGCACGGGCTGGATGATTTGTACCTGGCTGACCTTGGCCATGGGCCCGACGGCGAGGCACCGGTACCAGGCGACGAAGCCGAAGAACATGCTGACGACTCCGAGGTATGCAAAAGCGGCCCATTGGACCGGTGAGGCTGACGGCGGCTGCTGGGACACGGAGAGTGCTGTCAGGCCGGCCATCAACGGCAGGGCCAGGACGAGCGCCCAGGATACGGTCTGCCATGCGCCGAGTTCGCGGGCGAGCAGGCCACCTTCCGCGTAACCGATGGCCGCGGAAACGACGGCGCCGAGGAGGAGCACGTCTGCCCAGTTGAGTTGCCCGAACCCACCGGACTGCGCTGGGTTACCGGCCTGCGATAGGGCAAATCCGATGGCCGCAACGGCCCCTACGGCCGTGACCAGCCAGAAGGCTGCCGGAGGATGCTCACGCCCGCGGAGCACCGCGGCGGTTGCCGTCGCAGCAGGCAGCAGGGCGATGACGACAGCGCCGTGGCTGGCCGGCGCCGTCGTAAGCGCGAATGAGGTGAGTAGCGGAAAGCCGACAACAATCCCGGCGGCGACCACCGCGAGCCGTGCCCATTGTTTGCCTCGCGGAAGGCGCTGCCTGGTGAGCACGAGGGCGGATGCCGCGAGTATCGCTGCGACGACGGCACGGCCGGAGCCGATGAACAGCGGCGACAGGCCACCCACCGCCACTCGGGTGAAGGGAACAGTGAAGGAAAACGCCGCTACTCCGAGGAGGCCCCACCAGAGGCCCGTTATCGAGCGGGAAGGTATCACTTCTCGAATAAGTGTAGTAGCGCTACTATTGTCTTTCATGAACAACGATAGCAGTTCCAGGATTGCGATGCGAATGCGGGAATGGATCACCGGGGCCGCTCCGGGATCCCGGCTGCCGTCCACGCGGTCACTGGTTGCCGAGTACCAGGCCAGCCCTGTGACGGTGCAGAAGGCCTTGCAGACGCTCACTTCGCAGGGCTTGATCGAGAGCCGGCCCGGCGTCGGGACCTTCGTCCGGGCCGTCCGGACAGCGCGCCCCTCGGACTACGGCTGGCAAACCGCAGCGTTGCGTGCGCCGCAGGCGCCTTCCCGCTCAGCCTCCACCACGATGCGCGACACCTCGAACGCCACTATTGCCTTCCACTCCGGATACCCGGACCGGGAACTCCTGCCGGAACGGCTTGTCCGGGCCGCTCTCGCCCGCGTGGCCCGCGGCGACGCTGCCCTCTCCCGACCTCCGGCGCCGGGACTTCCCGAATTGCAGTCCTGGTTCGCGCACGAGCTCGGCACCGCGACGCCGGCAGGACTCACCCCGCCGACACCGAGCGACGTCATCGTCCTGCCGGGAAGCCAAGGCGGCCTCAGCTCCATCTTCACGGCATTGGTGGGCCACGGGCAGCCACTGCTCATGGAATCCCCGAGCTACTGGGGAGCCATCCTGGCCGCGACCCAAGCCGGAGTCCGCATCGTCCCTGTGCCCAGCAGAGCCGAGGGGCCCGAGCCCGAAGAATTGGCCAGGGCCTTTGAGGAGACGGGCGCCCGGTTGTTCTACGCCCAACCGAACTATGCCAACCCCACCGGTGCGCAGTGGTCCGCCCGCCGGGGGGAAGAAGTCCTGGATGTTGTCCGGGAGTACGGCGCCTTCCTCGTCGAGGACGACTGGGCCCACGACTTCGGCATCACGTCGACGCCGGTACCCATCGCCGCACGTGACGATTCGGGCCATGTGGTCTACTTGCGCTCCCTCACGAAAAGCGTTTCACCCGCCATCCGCGTTGCCGCGGTTATTGCTCGCGGCCCGGCCCGCGAACGCATCCTTGCGGACCGGGCGGCCGAGTCGATGTACGTCAGCGGGCTGCTGCAGGCTGCGGCACTCGATGTGGTCACGCAGCCGGCCTGGCAGACGCATCTGCGCAGCCTCCGCCATCAGCTTCAGTCGCGCCGCGACCTCCTTGTCACGAGCCTGCGTGAACATGCCTCCCAGGCCCATCTCAGCCTCATCCCCAAGGGAGGGCTGAATCTCTGGGCACGCCTGCCGGACGGCACGGACCTCGAGGGGCTGACCCGTGACTGCGAGAGTGCCGGGGTGATGATCGCGGTCGGTACTGAGTGGTTCCCCGCCGAACCGGCGGGACCGTTCATCCGGCTCAACTATGCGGGACCCAACCCTTCGGCGTTCCCGGAAGGTGCCCGCATCCTTGGCCAAGCGCTCGAACGGAACAGCCCTTAGATACAGCCGCTGATGCAAAAGTGGGCCCCCGGGAATCCGGGGGTCCACTTTTGACGGGGGTGCCGGCTAAGGCATGGCGTCCGTTGCTTTAGTCAAGGTAGTCGCGCAGAACCTGCGACCGCGAGGGGTGGCGCAGCTTTGACATCGTCTTCGATTCGATCTGACGGATGCGTTCGCGGGTGACTCCATAGACCTTGCCGATTTCGTCTAAAGTCTTCGGCTGGCCGTCGGTAAGGCCGAAGCGCATCGCAACGACGCCTGCTTCCCGCTCGGACAGGGTATCGAGCACTGAGTGCAACTGCTCCTGGAGGAGGGTGAAGCTTACGGCGTCCGCGGGCACAACTGCTTCGGAGTCCTCGATGAGGTCGCCGAATTCGGAATCGCCGTCCTCGCCCAGCGGAGTGTGCAGCGAGATGGGCTCGCGGCCGTACTTCTGGACTTCAACGACCTTCTCGGGAGTCATGTCCAGCTCGAGGGCAAGTTCCTCAGGCGTAGGTTCGCGCCCAAGGTCCTGCAGCATCTGGCGCTGGACGCGTGCCAGCTTGTTGATGACTTCCACCATGTGCACCGGGATGCGGATGGTACGGGCCTGGTCCGCCATGGCGCGGGTGATGGCCTGACGGATCCACCAAGTGGCGTAGGTGGAGAACTTGAAGCCCTTGGTGTAGTCGAACTTCTCCACTGCACGGATCAGGCCCAGGTTGCCTTCCTGGATGAGGTCCAGGAAGAGCATGCCGCGGCCTGTGTAGCGCTTGGCCAGCGAGACCACGAGGCGCAGGTTGGCTTCGAGGAGGTGGTTCTTGGCCCTCTTGCCGTCGTGGATGATGAACTCGAGTTCACGCTTCAGCTTCGGGTCCATGGAGCCGTCGTCGGCGTTGATCTTCTCTTCTGCGAAGAGACCCGCTTCAATGCGGAGCGCAAGGTCGACTTCCTGCTCCGCGTTAAGCAGGGCAACCTTGCCGATCTGCTTCAGGTAGTCCTTGACGGGGTCGGCCGTGGCACCGGCTGACATGACCTGCTGGACAGGCGCGTCATCGTCATCGGCATCCGAGTAAACAAAGCCGGAGCCGGTGGTCGCGGGCTTCTTGCCCTCTTCGCCTTCTTCGACTTCCTCCGTGAGCTCTGCTTCGTCGGGAACGACGGCGTCAAAATCCTCGGCTTCTTCTTCGGAGTCCTCGTCGGCGCCGGCGGACTTGTTGGCTGCTTCGGCAGCGGCCTTGGCGCCGGGCTTGGGCCCGCGCTTCTTGGGTGCCGGCTTGTCTGCACCTGCAGTCGAAGCATTGGCAGCACGCGTTGCCGCACGCTTCGCAGCTGTAGCCGCCTTCTTTTCTTCGGCGGACAGTTCGGCCAGGGCGGCGGGTTCCTTCTCGGCGGAAGACGGGGTCACAGAAAACCTTTCTAGCGGCGGTCTGTGGAATCACCATGGGGGCAACACCACTATGACCCTGTCAAGTCCGTGATCAACATCAAGTGCCATCGCCGACTGCAGAGTCTTTAGGTAAAACTCCCGACGGCGCCTTAATGTTCCCTAGAGTTCAGGGGACGTTAACGGCACTTGAAACACGGACCCAACCGGGTCTCGGCAACCATTGTCTCACGGTTTTGAGTTCCGGGGGTCGATATCCGCTACCGGGCAGACAATTACGTGCCGCACGGATTTCACTCAATGTGACGCTCCTGGAGTCACCCCGGGGCTTGGAGTCATGCCACCGCACCACCGAACTTCCGCCACGCGGACGACTTGCTTTTGGCCCAGCCGCAGACTGTTCCGCGCCTCACTACCTCGGCGAGCAACTCCGCGAGTCGATAGCCCCGTTGTTCAGCGTCAGCCTGGGACAGGAGCTCGCGGGCGAACGAACCGCTCCCCCGGCACCACTGAATCCACCCCCGGATCGTAAGCGTTGCAGCGCGCGCCTCCCCACCACTGCGCCGGGAGAGCATCGCCAGAACCCCGTCCAGGCTCGTCAACCGTCTCCAGTCGGGGTTCTCCGGGTAGAGGCCCAGGAGCACGTCTCCATAGCGCAAGACGCTGACATCCGTGGCCGGAGTCCGCTTGCCCGCTGCTGGTGGAGGGGGACAGAGACCGGGCGGAACGACCAAGGAACCCTGTTCATCGTCGTCTTGGTCAAAGAAGCCGAAGGCCTCCGCACCGCCACAAGCGACGGTTTTCCCGGCAGCCGCTAGGACCACCACGGCGTCGCGCCAGGCGGAGACCCGCAGGCTTGCCCGGAGGAACGCCGCAGCCTCGCCGTCGAACTCCGCTGGGCGGCCGGAATCGAGGACCCCGCTCCACACATCCAGCATTTCTTCGAATGCCTTCCTGCTCCGCCATAGCCGGAGCAATTCCCCAAGCGTGGCGTCTTCCGTGCGCATGAATTCCGGATCACGGACGGGCTCGTCCTCAGGCCCCAACAACAGTGGCGATTCCAAGACGTTGCTCCCTCTGAACACCATTTCCGCGTTGAGCCGGCTATCCAGGATCTGGTCTACGGGACGGCCGGGAAGGGGACAGCACTCCACATCGGTGCAGAATGCGCTTCGCCAGTAGTCGGAACCAATGAACCATGCATCCCGCAACACCATGCCCCGATGATCCAGGACGCGTACCAGGGCTTCCAGCAGCGGCAGGCCGTGCGGCACGGCGCCACCGGCGTCCCAACCCTCGTCGCTGAAGAATGCCAAGAGCACGCCGTCGGCGTCATGGTCCGCTTCCAGATACTCACCGATCCTCCGTGAGTACGCGGCAAGCGCGCGGTCGGATCTCTCGCCCGGAAGGTCCACGCGGAGTGTGGCGCCAAGTGTCTGCCCCCGCAGCGTGATGGCAACGAGGCTCTCCTTTGGCCAGAGCCCCAAGGCGTGGGGAATGAAGCCGAGGATGTCCTCGGGCCGGAAGACGGTCACGCGGTTGTCTGCTGTCATGAATCCAGCATCGGCATCAATGGCGGGCCACGGCAGGCCTCAATTGCCCTATGTGGACAAAGGTGTCCGTCGACCCCTGTGGAGGAACACCGCGAAAACAGGCTACGGCGTGGAACTCCGCTGCTTCGCGAGACGTTCGCGGCGCAATTCCACGCGGCGCCGGCGCTGGTTCGCCAACGACACGAGGAGCGGCGGGACGTGGACGCCTTGGGCGGCCATCTGACGGCGCACCTTGCGACGGGTCATGAGGATCAACACCGTGCCCACGAGAAGGAACAGGAACTGCACGCTCAATGCGATGCGGAAGGACGCCAGGCCGTACAGCTCCCCGCCCGAGAAACCACTCGTGTGGAGAATGTCGAGGATGAGCCCAACCAAGTAGATCGTCAGGAGCGCGGCAACGAAGCCGCCCACATTGACGATGCCCGTGGCGGTACCAATCCTGTGGGAAGGATTGAATGTCCGGGCAAAATCAAAGCCGATCATGGACCCGGGTCCGCCGATCGCCAGGGCAATCACGAGCAATGCAAGCAACCACAGGGGCGCCCTGCTGGGCAACAGCAGGACAGCAGCCCAGGCAAGTGCCGTAGCCGCCGTGATCAGGAGCACCATGGCCGAGCGCCGCATCGGGTGCCTGGCCACGAAGGTTCCAAACAGAGGGCCCACGAGAATGCTGGTGACGACGAACAGTCCCATCAGGGCGGACACAGTGGCCGGGTTCAGGCCCTGCGCCGAGACCAGGAACGGGTAGCCCCAGGACATGGCGAAGACGTTGCCGCTGAACTGGACAGTGAAGTGGCACCAGAGTCCCAGGCGCGTGCCGGGCTGCTTCCAGGCACGCGCGAGGGTCACGCCCGTGGCGCGCAGCCCCTGCGCGTTCTCCCTGGGCGGGTGGCCCGGCGGAACGTCCCTGAGCAAGGCAAGGACAAGGACGACGGCGAGCGCGGACAACGAGCTCAACGCCAGGAAAGCCGTGTTCCAGCCTGCCGAATGAAGGACGAGGGCGAAGGGCACCACACTGATGAGCTGGCCGAGCTGGCCCGACATTCCCGTCAGCTGGGTGACGAGCGGAACCCTCGCCGGCGCGAACCAGATCGGCACGAGGCGGATCACGGAGACGAAGGTCATGGCGTCCCCGGCGCCGACCAGGACCCTGCCGAGCACTCCAGCCGGAACAGCGTCGGCATATGCCAGCTGGAGTTGACCGAGGCCCATGAGTACGGCACCGCTGGCGATCATGGCGCGCGAGCCGAAGCGGTCAACCAGGAGCCCAACCGGTATTTGGAGGCCTGCGTAGACCAGCAGCTGAAGCACGGTGAAGAAGGAGATGGCCGCCGCGCTGGCATGGAACCGTTCGGTAGCCTCCAGCCCGGACACACCAAAGGATGTGCGCTGGGCCACTGCCACAAGGTAGGCAAGCACCCCGATCGTCCAAATGAGCCAGGCGCGGGGTGCGTTCACCCTTCCATTATGCCCGGGGCCGCATTAAAGCTGCTTTATGGGCGCGCATCTTTACGTGCGAGATACGCCTCAACCGCCGCGCCCAGATCCTCGGCGTTGGGCAATTCGTCGTTCTCGTCGGCCAGCAGCGAACGGCGGACCGTTCCCTCGGCCTTGTCGTCATAGCGGGACTCCAGCTTGGAAACGACCTGCTGGACGTCCTCGGATGCTTCCACTTGTTCGGCGATCTGCCTGCCCACTTCCCTGCCGGCCTCGCGAAGGCGGTCCGTCGGCAGCATCAGGGACGTGGCTGCACCGAGGTATTCGAGTCCCGCCACCGCTGCCGGCGGGTACTCGGCATCCGCAAGGTAGTGCGGGACGTGGATGACATACCCGGCCACTTTCCGCCCGGCTTCGGCCAGCCGCAACTCGAGGATGTGGCCAATGGCCGCAGGAACCTCGACCGTCGGCTTCCACGTGGAAATGCCCTCGATGAGTTCCGGACGGTTGCCGTGCACCGTGACACCAACCGGCCGGGTGTGCGGAACCGGCATAGGGATGGAGTGGATCCAGGTCACCAGGTTGACGTCCAGTTTTTCCACGATCCCGACGACGGCGCGCGCGAAACGCTCCCACTGGAGGTCCGGTTCAAAACCGGCAAGCAACAGGAACGGCTCGCCCAAGCCGTCATTCAGCTTGTAAAGCGCCAATTGAGGGGCCTTGTAGTCTTCCAGATGGTCTTCGACAAAGCTGATGTGGGGACGGCGCGTGCGGTAGTCGATGAGCTGGTCGGCGTCGAACACAGCCACCGTTTCGACTTCGAGCGTATCCAGCAGTTCCCGGTTGATCTGCTGGACCACGTGCCCGGCGTCAGCGAATCCCGTGAAGCCCATCAGCATGTTGAGGCCCCTGGTGTCCGGGCTGTGGAAGAGCTCGATGTTGCTCGCGTAGAGCGACTCAGGGTCAAGGAGTGAGCCGGAAATCCGTTCAAGCACGGCATGTTCCTTTCGCAGTTTCAAGTTCATTGGAGGAGCAGGCGGCTGCACGCCGCAGCGGATGCCTTGGCGGCCGGCCACGCTCCCTGTATTGGTACAACGCCCCGGACGGGCCGCGCATTCCTGTCGGCCAATGTGCCGCAACTCTCATTTAATTGCTTTCCGGCGCGGCAGACAGACTACGATCGAGACGTGCCGCCGTGTGCGGACCCAAGCAACCACCGACGTTGTCCCAGGCGGACAACGGAGGGGTACCAGGGCCGGGCGCCTAACATGCAGCCCGGCCAAGCCATGCAGAGAGAGATGAGGACAAATCCTCGTGGTGAAGACTACAGACATCACCCTTGGCACTATCGCCAAGGACCTGAAGAAGGCGCCCAGCGACGCACTCGTGATAGCCGTCGGTCAGGGGGAAGACGGGCCGGTACTGCTCGGGAACCCCTTGGGCGCGAAGGCCGCGGAAACCCTCGCGGCTTCATTGGGCCTCCTCGGCATCACGGGAGCAGCCGATCAGGTACACCGTCTGCCGGGTCTTCCGGAGACCGGTTCGGGCGTCCTCGTCCTGGCGGGTGTCGGCAAAGTCGCCGACGACGCCCTCCTGGCCGAGGAAACCCTGCGCCGGACTGCGGGATCCGCCGTCCGCCAACTTGCCGGTTTGTCCTCCGTGACACTGGCCCTCCCGACGGCGTCCCTCGCCGACGTCGCAGCCGTCGCCGAAGGCGCTGTGCTGGGTTCCTATTCCTATACAGAGCACCGCTCCAGCAAGGACGGCCTCAAGGACCCGGTCGGCAAGGTCCTGATCCACACGGCGTTTGACGGCAAGGACGTCCAGCCCGCGCTCGATCGGGCCTTGCTCGTGGGACGCGCGGTCAACGCCACCCGCACGCTGGTCAACGAGCCTCCGAGCCACCTCTACCCGGAGTCCTTTGCCGAAGCTGCCAAGGAACTCTCCAAGGGGCTGCCGGTCAAGGTCACCGTGTGGGACGAAAAACGCCTCGAAAAGGACGGGTTCGGCGGAATCCTGGGCGTTGGAAAAGGTTCGACCCGCCAGCCGCGCCTCGTCAAGGTGGAGTACGCCCCGGCCAAGGCCACCAAGAAGATCGCCCTGGTCGGTAAGGGCATCACCTTTGACACCGGCGGCATTTCTATCAAGCCGGCCCTCGGCATGGGCGACATGAAGAGCGACATGGCGGGCGCCGCCGTCGTACTTAATACTGTCCTGGCCGTCGCGGGGCTCGGGTTGCCCGTCAAGGTGACCGCGTGGCTCTGCATCGCCGAGAACATGCCCTCGGGCGCTGCACAGCGCCCGGCAGACGTCCTTACCGTGTACGGCGGCAAGACGGTCGAAGTCCTCAACACCGACGCCGAGGGACGCCTGGTCATGGCGGACGGAATCGTCGCGGCCAGCCTCGAGCAGCCGGACGCCATCATCGACGTCGCGACGCTGACGGGCGCCCAGCTGATCGCCCTCGGCAACCGCACTGCCGGAGTCATGGGTTCCGACTCCGTCACGGGCGCGCTCAAGTCCGCGGCAGACCGCGCGGGCGAACTCGTGTGGCCGATGCCGCTGCCGGAAGAGCTTCGGGCCAGCCTCGATTCGCAGGTGGCGGACATCGCCAACATCGGCGAACGCCACGGTGGAATGATGACGGCGGCCGTGTTCCTGCGTGAGTTCGTCGGGAAGGACGCCGAGGGCAAGCAGATCCCCTGGGCGCACGTCGACATCGCCGGCCCGTCCTTCAACAACGGCAGCCCCTACGGCTACACGCCCAAGCAAGGCACCGGCTGCACTGTCCGGACGCTGCTCGCTTACGTCGAAGACGTGCTGGCGACGGCCTAAGCAAGTCCCAAGTGGGGCCGGTTCATGACCGGCCCCACGGCCCGACGTGAGTCTGGCCACAAGCGCCCCACAAATGCCCCGGCAGGGTGGAGCATGGATAAGTGGTTCGCTAAGGTGAACCACGGTAGTCACAAATGCAAGAGAACTTCGGTGCTGGCATAATCGCGGCAGTACAAGTTCCAAGACCAGATGACGCGTAGTCGCGTGTCATCGCTCACGCGAGGGAGCGTCCTAGTGGCCGATCAGGCAACTGCGCAAGAATTCGACATCCTGGTACTCGGTGGCGGCAGCGGCGGCTACGCCACGGCTCTGCGTGCCGTTCAGCTTGGTTTCACCGTTGGCCTCGTCGAGAAGGGAAAGCTCGGCGGCACCTGCCTGCACAACGGCTGTATCCCCACCAAGGCCCTGCTGCACTCGGCCGAACTGGCCGACCACGCACGCGACTCCGCCAAGTACGGCGTCAACGTCACGTTGGACAGCATCGACATCACGGCCGTGAACGCCTACAAGGACGGAATCGTCGCCGGTAAGTACAAGGGCCTGCAGGGACTCATCAAGTCCAAGGGCATCACGGTCATCGAAGGCGAAGGCAAGCTGCAGGGCACCGACACCGTCGTCGTGGACGGCACAGCCTACAAGGGCAAGAACATCGTCCTGGCCACGGGTTCCTACTCCCGTTCCCTGCCCGGCCTGGAAATCGGCGGCCGCGTCATCACGTCCGATGAAGCGCTGACCATGGACTACATCCCCAAGAGCGTCATCGTCCTCGGCGGCGGCGTCATCGGCGTCGAATTCGCTTCCGTGTGGAAGTCCTTCGGCGTCGACGTCACGATCGTCGAAGGCCTCCCCTCCCTCGTTCCGAACGAAGACACCGCCATCGTGAAGAACCTTGAGCGCGCTTTCAAGAAGCGCGGCATCAAGTTCAGCACCGGCGTCTTCTTCCAGGGCGTCGAGCAGGACGACAACGGAGTGAAGGTCACCCTGGTTGACGGCCAGACCTTCGAAGCCGATCTCCTCCTGGTTGCCGTTGGCCGTGGCCCCGTCACCGCCAACCTCGGCTACGAAGAGGCAGGCGTCACCATCGACCGCGGCTTCGTCATCACCAACGAGCGCCTGCACACCGGCGTCGGCAACGTCTACGCCGTCGGCGACATCGTCCCGGGCGTCCAGCTGGCCCACCGCGGTTACCAGCAGGGCATCTTCGTCGCCGAAGAGATCGCCGGCCTGAACCCGGTAGTCGTCGAAGACGTGAACATCCCGAAGGTCACCTTCTGCGAACCTGAAATCGCCACCGTCGGCTACACCGAAAAGGGCGCCAAGGAGAAGTTCGGCGAGGACCAGGTCCAGACCCAGGAATACAACCTGGCCGGCAACGGCAAGAGCTCCATCCTGGGCACCGGCGGCATCGTGAAGGTGGTCCGCCAGAAGGACGGCCCCGTCGTCGGTATCCACATGATCGGTTCCCGCATGGGCGAGCAGATCGGCGAAGCACAGCTGATCGTCAACTGGGAAGCACACCCGGAGGACGTGTCACAGTTCATCCACGCACACCCGACGCAGAACGAGACCCTGGGCGAAGTCCACCTCGCGCTGGCAGGAAAGCCGCTCCACGGCTAAGTCTTTACGCAAGACACCCGGTCCTGCGCCCGCACGAACTGCGGGCGCCCCCCCCCCCCCCCCCCCCCCCACCCCAGCAGGCAACACTCATCCGCACTAAAGATCAATAAGGAGAACGGGGACGACATGTCTGAATCCGTTAACTTGCCCGCCCTTGGTGAAAGCGTCACCGAAGGCACCGTCACTCGCTGGCTCAAGCAGGTTGGTGACCGAGTGGAAGTCGACGAGCCCCTGCTCGAAGTTTCCACCGACAAAGTAGACACTGAAATCCCGTCTCCTATTGCCGGCATTATCGAAGAAATCCTCGTGGCTGAAGACGAGACCGCCGAAGTCGGCGCTCCCCTGGTCCGGATCGGCAGCGGCAGCAACGGCGCTGCAGCGCCCGCCGCCGCACCTGCGGAAGAAGCACCGGCAGCCCCCGCACCTGAAGCAGCACCGGCACCTGAAGCAGCACCGGCTCCCGTCGCCGAAGAAGCCGCAGCCCCGGCGGCAGCTTCCGGCGAGGCATCGGGTCACGATGTGACTCTCCCCGCCCTGGGTGAAAGCGTCACCGAAGGCACCGTCACCCGCTGGCTCAAGGCCGTGGGCGACAGCGTCGAGGTGGACGAACCGCTCCTCGAGGTCTCCACCGACAAGGTCGACACCGAGATCCCCTCCCCCGTGGCCGGTACTTTGCTTGAGATCCGCGTCAACGAGGACGAGACCGCTGAAGTCGGCTCTGTCCTTGCCGTCATCGGCTCGGGCGCCCCCGCCGCAGCGGCACCCGCACCTGCGGCAGCACCCGCAGCCCCGGCACCTGTGGCTGCAGCCCCCGCCGCACCGGCACCCGTCGTTGAAGCCGCACCCGCGCCGGCAGCAGCACCGGCACCCGCAGCACCGGCTGCCCCGGTAGCCGCACCCGCGCCGGCAGCAGCTCCGGCACCCGCAGCGTCTTCGAGCGAGTCCGGTTACGTCACCCCGCTCGTCCGCAAGCTTGCCAACCAGAACGGTGTCGACATCACC
Source organism: Arthrobacter sp. FW306-1B-G06A (assembly GCF_058781765.1). Lineage (NCBI taxonomy): Bacteria > Bacillati > Actinomycetota > Actinomycetes > Micrococcales > Micrococcaceae > Arthrobacter > Arthrobacter sp. FW306-1B-G06A. Next base: position 64,870 of record NZ_JBYSXB010000027.1, read on the forward strand.
ACCGTGACGGGCACCGGCGTCGGCGGCCGTATCCGGAAGCAGGACGTGCTCGCCGCAGCCGACGCAATGAAAACGGCTGCGCAGGCAGCATCGATTTCTGCGCCGGCGGCCGCAGCTCCCGCGACACCCGGCAAGCCTGCTGCCGCCCCCGTGGCTGCTTCCTCGCTCCGCGGTACCGTGGAGAAGGCTCCCCGCATCCGCCAGGTCATCGCCCGCCGCATGCGCGAGTCCCTCGAAACCTCAACGCAGCTGACCCAGGTGCACGAGGTCGACATGACCAAGATCGCCAAGCTCCGCCTCAAGGCCAAGGGCTCCTTCGAGGCCCAGAACGGCGTCAAGCTGACCTTCCTGCCATTCATCGCCAAGGCCGTGGCCGAAGCCTTGAAGCAGCACCCCAAGCTGAACGCTGCGTATGACGAAGACAAGCAGGAAATCACCTACCACAACGCGGAACACCTCGCGATTGCGGTGGACACCGACAAGGGCTTGCTGGTTCCGGTCATTTCCGACGCCGGCAACCTGAACCTTGCCGGCCTGGCCAGCAAGATCGCCGACGTCGCCGGCCGCACCCGCCAGGGGAAGATCGGTCCGGACGAGCTGTCCGGCGGTACGTTCAGCATCACCAACATCGGTTCTGTCGGCGCACTGTTCGACACGCCGATCATCAACCAACCGCAGGTGGGCATCCTGGGCACCGGCGCGATCGTCAAGCGTCCTGTCGTGGTTGCGGACGAAAACGGTGACGACTCGATCGCCATCCGCTCCATGATGTACCTGTCCCTCACGTACGACCACCGCCTGGTTGACGGTGCCGACGCCGGCCGCTTCCTGCAGACCCTCAGGGCCCGCCTTGAGGAAGGTGCCTTCGAAGCCGACCTCGGCCTCTAATAAGTATCATCACGTGACGGGAAGGTCCCGGAGGGAAACCGCCGGGACCTTCCCGTCTTTGCATGCATTTTCTTCCGTGGCTTTGCTACGGCTCGTAGAAGAATCTGGCTAAGCTGGAGCCATGACTATCCTCTTCAACGTCCTGCTGTTCTTGCATATCGTCGGCGCAGCCATGATTGTGGGCTACTGGATCGCCACCATGAAGCAGCCGACCGTCCACCCGCGCCAGCGCGACGGCGCCTTCGTGCAGCTGATCACCGGCATTGCCATGATGGGAATCCTCCCCATGCTGCCCAACACCCACCCCGACTACTTCAAGCTGGGCATCAAGTTCGCGATCGGCCTCGCCGTGGCCGTGCTCGCCGTCATCGGCTCACGCAAGGTCAAGAAGGGCGAACCGGTCTCAACAGGACTGGCCCATGGCGTCGGCGGCCTGGGATTGCTCAACATCGCCATCGCAACGATCTGGCAGTAGGAGCGGAAAAGCGCTGACCGGAGCAAACCGCGCGGCCGCCTGGACCATTCGTCCGGGCGGCCGTCGCCGCTTAATCCGTGGCCGCCCGAACCACGGCAGTCACAATCCTCTGAGAGCGGACAAGCGGTGCGCGGCCGCCGTCGAATCCCTAGGATTGAACCCGGCGGCATCCGGTATCCGGATGCCAATTCGCAACGACGCTGAGGAGTGGACATGGCAACAACACGCACCGCACACACCGTATGGAACGGCAACCTGATCGAAGGCGCCGGCAACACCACGCTGGACAGCTCCGGACTCGGAACCTTCAACGTCACCTGGAAGGCCCGCGCGGAGTCCGCAGAGGGCAAGACCAGCCCCGAAGAGCTGATTGCCGCCGCGCACTCGGCATGCTTCTCGATGGCCTTCAGCAACGGCGTCGCAGGCGCAGGCTTCACGCCGGAGGAGGTCAACACGAAGGCCGACGTCACCTTCCAGCCAGGCGAAGGCATCACGGGCATCCACCTGACCGTGAGCGCACGCATCCCCGGTGTTTCCGAAGAGGAATTCCAGCGCCTCGCCGAAGACGCCAAGCTCAACTGCCCGGTTTCCCAGGCACTCCGGGCAACCCCGATCACGCTGGATGCCACGCTCGCTTCCTAGCGGCAACCCGTCCGAAACCTGTCCAAAAAGCGAGTCCCCGCCTTTCCTTCCGGAAGGGCGGGGACTTCGTCGTGCGGGCCTCCAGCTAGCTCTTGTGCGGCCTTGCGGGCAACGCGGCCGGGCGGAGCTTGCGGTAGCCTTCACGCACCGGTGGCCGGTCCGTGGGTAGTTCCTGCACCATTTCCTTGAGCGCGCCGATCCCGTACTCCAGCTGGGGATCGGTACCGGCCGCGTAGGCGTGCGGCGGGAACACTACTTCGATGTCAGGCTCAACCCCGAAGTTCTCCACGCTCCAACCGATGCCGCCGGAGAACCACGTGGCATAGCGCGGCTGGGTCACGCCGGTGCCGTCAGCCAGGGCGAAACGGTTGTCGATGCCGACCACGCCGCCCCAGGTCCGGGTGCCGATGACCGGGCCGATGCCGCGGAGTTTGGACACCTGCGTGATGATGTCGCCGTCGGAGCCGGCGAATTCGTCGGCGAGGATAATGACGGGGCCGCGCGGGGCGTGGTGCGGGTACGTACGCGGCTTTTCGCCGCGCGGCATGCTCCAGCCGGTGACCTTGCGGCCGATCAGTTCAGCCACGAGCTGCGACGTGTGGCCACCGCGGTTCCGCCGGACATCGACAATCAACCCGTCCAGCGCGGTCTCGGTGTCAAGGTCCCGGTGAAGCTGCGCCCAGCCATTGGCCATCATGTCCGGTACATGCAGATAGCCGAACTTTCCATTCGAGGCCTCGCGCACGGTGCGCCTGTTGGCGTGAACCCACTCCTGGTACCGCAAGCGTTCCTCGTCCTTCACTGGAACCACGGCGATCCGCCGCTGCCGGCCTGCCGCCCCGGCGTGCCGGCCGCCGTTCAGGATCGTGAGTTCCACGGTCCGGCCCGCTGCGCCCACCAGTTGCTTGGCCGGAGTTCGGTCTGCGGAGAGCCCGACGCCGTCGATCGCCAGGATCACGTCGCCCACCTTCGCGTCGGCTCCCGGCCGGGTCAGCGGCGAGTTGGCCAGAGGGTCGGAAGTGTCTCCCGCCAGGATGCGCGTGATCTCCCAACCGGCTTCCGTGAGCTTGAGGTCGGCACCGAGCCTGCCCTGTCCGTTGCTCCCTGGTTCGCCCACCGCAGCCGGACGCACGTATGCGTGGGACGTGCCAAGCTCACCGTGCAGTTCCCACAGAAGGTCCACCAGGTCGTCGTGCGAGCCGAGGCGTTCGACGACGGGACGGTACCGCCGGTAGACCGAATCCCAGTCCTGGCCCGCCATGTCTTCGGTCCAGAAGAAGTCCCGCTGCAGCCGCCATGCTTCGTCGAATGCCTGTCCCCATACGGACAACGGATCCAAGACCATCCGGATCCGGTTCAGCTCAACCTTGACAAGCTCTCCCGATTCTTCCTCGGCCTTGGCGTCGGATGGTACGGCGACAACCTGCTTGTCATTGACGAAGACCAGTTTCTTGCCGTCTCCAGAGAGTCGGTAGCGCTCCACGGCGGGGACGAGTGTGACCTGTTTCTGCTTCGAAAGCTCGTAGCGGACCAGCGCTGGAGCAGGTGCCTTGTCCTGCACCGTGCCACGGCCATCTCCCGTGACGCCTGAGAGGGGGGTATCGAGCCACAGCAGCGCGCCGCCGGAGGCCGAAAGCGCCGAGTAGTTGCCCTGCGGCACCGGGACGCCGATGACGCGCAACGGCAGGCCCTCACGGTCCACCCGGACCGTGAGGGCGGTTCCGGCACCATCCCCGGTACCGTCCTTCTCGGCGTTCCTTGCGCCGTTCTCCCCTTCGGGTACGGCGTCCGCTTCCTCCTCGTCCAGCATGTCCACGACCGGGCCGAAAGGCGAAGGAGTGGCTGCAGCGAGTGCCACAAGGTACGGCTTGATGGGGCTGGGGAACGACAGGTCGAAGGCATGGCCGTCGTACACGGGATCGAAGCTGCGGTTCGAGAGGAACGCCAGAAATTTTCCGTCGGGAGTGAAGGCCGGCGATTCGTCGCAGAAGCGGCCGTCCGTGACCTCCACGATGTCTCCAGGGTTGGCGGTGTTGACCATGCGCAACTTGCTCCGTGAGCCGAAGGATGTCACAGGCTCTGACCATGCGAGCCATTGCGAGTCCGGCGACCACGCGAGGCCGTCAATGCTGCCGTCCCCTACGCTGACAAGCCGCGACAAGGTGCCATTGGCAGTGTCGGCCAGGTAAACGTCCCCGAACGCGGTACCCACGGCAAGCCACTTGCCATCGGGACTGGCTTCGAGGGCGCTCGGACGGGCTGCCCTGGGGAAATCGATCCTCAGGAAGTCGAGCCGTGGCTCTTCGGCTCCGCCACGTGTGGCGCTCATCGGTGCAGTCACGCTATCCGCGGACGCCGCAGCTGGCTCCGCGTGCGGTTCCTGCAGCCGAACCCCGGACGTCTCGGGCTGTCCCGTGATCGCCGATGCCGAGACGGGGCGGGGCAGTTGTCCGGCGCCGTCCTCTTCACCTTCGCGTCGGGCGGGTGCGGCGTCCTGGACTGGTGCTTCGACCGCCGGTTGCGACAAGCGCGGGGCAATCCTCTTGATGTAGATGGCGTCGACGCCGTCATGGTCCGCTACGTAGGCGATACGACCGTCAATAAGGGGCCGGGGAAGCCGTGCCCGCACGCCGGGAGTCGCTTCGACAACGCGGGACGGTCCGTCTTTGTGGCGCAGCCAGTGGATGGTTCCGTGGGATTCCACAGCGCTTGCCGAACCGGCCGCGTTGGGGAAGACGTCGCCCAAGTGGGCGGCGACTTTGAGGGGTGCCGGCCGCCGCGACTGGGATGCCGAGCCCAGGCTGACGTCAAGCCGTACTGCCTCGGCGTCGGACTCAAGACTCGGCAGGATCCACAACTCGCCAGCCGATTCGAAGATGACCCGCTTGCCGTCGCTCGCGGCGTGCCGGACGTAGAAGTCCTCGTGATCGGTGTGCCGGCGCAGGTCCGAACCGTCCGGCCGCACCGAGTAAAGATTTCCGTAGCCCTCGTGATCCGAGAGGAAGGCGATCCGTCCGCCTACCCACAGCGGGTCCGCGAGGTTCCCGTCGAGCCCGGAAAGCAAGCGGGCGAACTCGCCGTTCCCGTCGGCGTCGATCCACAATTTACCGGCGGTACCGCCACGGTACCGCTTCCACCAGGCAGGCTCGCGCGACAGCACACTGGCAAGGACAACGGGTCGCTCGTCCCCCACTTCCGGGCCGAACGCCACCGATTCGACGGGGCCGAAAGGAAGCTCGACGGCGGGGCCGCCGTCGAACGGCAAGGCGTAAGCATGCGTGTGCCGCCCCTCGGCCTGTTCAAAAGCCGTCGTGACCACAACGTCGCCTGAGGAGGTGAATCCCTTGACACGGGTGGTGCTGTGACCGAAGTAGCTCAACTGCCGGTACCCGCCGCCGTCGACGTTCGCTGTCACCACCTCGGGAGCAGCCCCGACGATCGTCGTCCACACAAGCCGCTTGCCGTCCGGGGTGAAGCGGGGATTGCGCGCAGGGAGCTGCTGGGCCGAAATCCGCCACGCGCGGCCTCCGGCCACGGGCGCAATCCAAACGTCGTCTTCGGCCACGAAGGTGATCAAATCACCGTGCAAATGCGGGAAACGGAAGTAGCTGGAGGAGGTCATTGTTCGATCATAGTCAAAGGAGTCGCGAGGGCTTTTGAGGCCTGCCGTAATGCCGGAGTGATGCTTGCCATGATGAGATAGGGCATGCGAATCGTGATATCGGGTGCCTCGGGATTCATCGGAACTGCGCTCTCCGCGCATCTCCTCGGCAGCGGGCACGACGTCGTCCGGCTGGTTCGCCGCCCGCCTGAAGGAACCGGCGAAGCGTCTTGGGATCCGGCCGCGGGCCAACTGGATGAGGCGGTACTCGATGGCGCAGACGCTGTGGTCAACCTCTCCGGTGCAGGCATCGGGGAGCGGCGCTGGACCAAAGCACGCGTGCGCGAAATTATCGACTCACGATTGCGGACCACAAAAACTCTCACGGCAGCCATGGGACGGCTGGGAACTCCGCCCGGAACATTCCTGAGCCAGTCCGCCTCGGGTTACTACGGCTCGTCCCGTGCCGGCCTGCTCCGGGAAGACGCGGGGCCAGGCAAAGGCATGCTGGCCACCCTGTGCGTCGATTGGGAGGCCGCCGCCCACACGGCACCCGCAGGCGTGCGGGTGGTGACGCCGCGCACCGGCGTGGTCCTCAGCCCTGATGGCGGAGCGCTGGGTCCGCTCCTTCCGTTGTTGAAGATGGGCGTGGGCGGACCGTTGGGAAACGGCCGGCAATATTGGCCCTGGATTTCCCTTGTGGATGAAGTTTCAGCCTTCGAATACCTGCTCAACTCGGCGCTCGAAGGTCCCGTCAACGTGTGCGCCCCGGAAAGCGCTGACGTCAACGCCATCGTTGCGCAGTTGGCGGCGGCCCTGCACCGGCCTGCGTTCCTTCGCGTACCTGCCCCCGCGCTGCGATTGGTCCTCGGCAGCCATCTGGCGGAGGAACTTGTCCTCGCCAACCAGCGCATGGAACCGGCACGGCTGGTGGACTCAGGCTTTGCCTGGCAGCACCCCGCGCTGGCGGATGCCGCCCAATGGGTGGCAAGCGGCGGCAAATGATCATTTAAGACTGCTTGGCCAGGATCTCGGTGATCCTCCACGCGTCCTCGCCACGCAGGAGAACCACCCTGAGTTCCTGTGGTTCGCCCCGGGGCCGCGCTCCGACGATCTCCCCTGCTGCGTCCCGTTCTTCATAGGCGGACGTTTCCACCGTGACAGCAACTGCTGCCCGGTCCGGGCTGGAAGGTCTCTCCACACTCACGCTCGAGAGGGTGGTGGAAAAGCCCGCGAGAACCAAGCCGGCGCCGAGCAATTCGTCCTTGAGCTTTCCATCGGAGGCGGCAGCCGCCGAGCCCTGCACATTGACGTGTTCCAGGAGCTCGAACTTTCCGGAACTCAGCGCCTTGTCCCGGAGTGCCGACAGTCCCCGTATGGCTTCCTCCGGGTTTGCGGATCGGATCCGGCCCCATACCACCCCGGGAACTTCTGCCTCCACCGGGACTTTATCGGGACCGGCCCCCTGCTGGGTATTGCGCGGCATGCCGGGCTCGCTCGCGACTCGTTCTTCCTGGGAAGCACTCGACGCCGGGCCAGGGGCCGTTTGCCCGGCTCCCGGTCCTCGATCGCCAGCCCACCACACCGCGCCAGCCAACCACACAGCGGCTACTGATCCGGCGCCCGCAATCATCCCCAGAGCGAGCACGACGGGCGCCGCCCGCCGTCGTGCCGAAACCGGCGCAACCGCACGCCGGTGTCTGCGTCCCGACCCTGGAGGGCGGAAGCGGCCGAAAAGCGCCGCGATGCGGGCGCGCTTTGGGCGAGGAGCGGAAGCCCGACGCCGGGTCATCAGTTCCGGAACAACCGTCGCGTGCACCGAAACGGAAAGGTCCACAGCTTCCGGCGGTGCGCTTCGGTAGACCGCAACACCCAATTCGGCCGCGGACGGCCGCTGCTGCGCCTCTGGATGAAGCCCGGCCTCGATCGCAACGGCCAAGGCAGTAGGCACCGCAGGCACCAACAGTGTCAAGGGCGGCCGGCGTGCCGCAGTGTCCGGGGCGGAACCCGTGAGGCAATACCAGCCAAGCGCGGCGAGGGCGTAGGTATCGCGCTGCGGCTCCAGTTCCGCTGTCCCCCGGACAGCCGGAGCAGGATCCGCGAATCCTGGGGTGCCCGAGTCCGGAACCCCCGAGGCGTCCCCCACCATGCGGGAAATGCCCATGTCCGAGAGGAGCGGTTTCCCTTGCGCGGTGAAGAGGACATTTCCGGGCGAAACATCGGAGTGTGTCACTCCTTGGCAATGCAGATAGGCCAAGGCCTGTGCCAGGGGCGTCAGGATGGTCACTGTCTCGCCCACGCCAAGACTCCCCCTGCTGGACACCAACTGCCCAAGCGAGCCGCCAGGGGCGTAGTCCATGACCACGCCCAAGCCGCCGTCGACGGACTCTGCCAACTCAACAACGCCATGGACCTTGACGAGGTGCTCGTGGTCCAGCCTGGATAGAAGCCGCACCTCACGCAGCAGGGATGACTTGGCGTCGCGTGGATCCGCCGTCTCCGGTTTCCGGCCGAGGCATTTCACGGCGAAGCTTTTCCCCGACCGCTGTTCCGTTGCGAGCCACACCGTGGCTCTTCCGCCGCGGCCCAGTTCACGCACCGCAACAAAGCCCGGGATCACAGGTTCGGAAGGTTCGATCCCGTGGGAGGGCCTGTCCCGCTCACGGTCCTGGGCACTCCCGCAGGTCGAAAAAGTCTCCATGCCTCAACAAATACCGGAAATCGCGGATTCCCGCAGAAGTTATCCACAGGCCAAGGACCGGAGCCCTGCAAGCAAGCCGAGTACGACTGAGAGCTTGGCCACAAAATCATGGGCTGCGCCCCGCGGGGTCTAAGCTTGTCCCCATGACTCTTGAGTTTTCACAGCTGGGTCTTGCCCCGGATTTCGTTGACTACATGCAGGGCTGGGATATCCAGCGCGAACTCCACAACAAGGTTGTTGCCGGCGACAAACCCAGCACCGTCTTGCTCCTTGAACATGCCGCAGTGTACACGGCAGGCAAGCTCACGGAGGACCACGAGCGCCCGTTTGACGGCACGCCGGTTGTTCCCGTGGACCGTGGCGGCAAATTGACCTGGCACGGACCCGGCCAGCTCATTGCCTACCCCATCCTCAAACTGAAGAACCGCGCCGGGATCCGTGACTACGTCGAGCGTCTCGAAGCCGTCATGATCGCGATCATGGAGGACTACGGAATCAAGGCCACGCGGGTCAAAGGCCGGGCGGGAGTCTGGGTCCTCGCGGACGACAAGGGTCCGGACCGCAAGATCGCCGCGATCGGTATCCGCGTCCTCGACGGCGTGACCATGCACGGCGTGGCCATCAACTGCAGCAATGACCTCGCTCCCTACGCACAGATCATCGCGTGCGGCATCACCGACGCGAGCGTCACCACCATGTCCATCGAGACCGGCAAGACCATCAACCCGGCCGACATTGCCGAGCGCTTCATCGAAGAGTTCCGCAAGCACGAAGAAGCACTCGTATCCAGCCCCGAAGGAGCACTCCAGTGACCCTGGCACCTGAAGGCCGTAAGCTGCTGCGCGTTGAACAGCGCAACAAAGCCGTCCCGGTCGAACGCAAGCCCGAGTGGATCAAGGCCAAGGTCCAGATGGGCCCGGAATTCGTGGGCCTGAAGAACCTCGTGAAAAAAGAAGGCCTGCACACCGTCTGCGAGGAAGCCGGCTGCCCGAACATCTTCGAGTGCTGGGAAGACAAGGAAGCGACCTTCCTGATCGGCGGCTCCGAATGCACCCGCCGCTGCGACTTCTGCCAGATCGACACCGGCAAACCCTCTCCCGTTGACATGTTCGAACCCACCAAGGTCGCCCGCTCCGTCCAGGCCATGAACCTGCGCTACGCCACCGTGACCGGCGTCGC